>JAFCEK010000064.1 GCA_017609225.1 Candidatus Aenigmatarchaeota archaeon
TATCAGAAATAAAACAGCATCTGATAGCTTATGAAAATGCACTAAAAGGAATGATTATTGTAAAGGATAACAAAATCAAAGATGACCTTATAGGTAGATTTTTAAAAACACTAAAAAACATACTAAAGGAGGAATTCGATAAAGATGAATATGACATAGATGTGGAAAACCAAAGATCATATTTTTGGGTTGATATATATTCCAAAAAATATAAAAAACATCACGAATTGGGTTTTTCTTTTGTATATGTTTTTCCCAAAAATGGATTTTATATAGGTTCATTCATTAAGGAAGGGGAGCTTTGGAGAAAAATAAAAGAAAGAACTGATGAGTTAAAAAAGCAACTGGGAAAGAATCTGATAATTGAAAAACCCGGAAATGTTTACAATAGGATAGGGTTTGATTTTTCAATATATGAAAAAATCAATAAAAGAATAGCTGATTTTGAAACATGGGAGGAGCTGCGTGAATTCATAGTCAAGAAACTTGTTCTTTATAGAGATGTGATAATGAAAATAATCGAATAAATTACTTATACTTCCCCTTTTTCTGCCCTGTTATGTAATCGGATTTTTCAGGGCTTATATATGTTCCGGAGAATGTTCCGTAATCTGTTATATCAACTTCCTCTATTTCTTCCTTTTTCTTTTCCCTTTCAGGCTCCTGCCATACTGCCTCTGAAACCTTTTTTCCTTCCGGAAGTTCTGCCTCAATAGGCGCCATTGTGCTCATGCTGGTCTGGAACTTCCAGAGCAGGTTTCCATTGTCTGCATTTATGGCATACATGTTGCAGTCCCAGGAGCCTGCAAAAACAGCCTTCTCTGATGCAAAGGGGACAGAAGCCACAGGCGCCTTGGTTTCAAACTTCCAGAGGAGCTTTCCTGTTCTTGCGTCCAGGGCATAGATATTGCAGTCGCATGAGCCTGCACATATCCTGCCGCCCACAACCCCGGAAGGGGAAAGCATAAGGTCATTTGAGCTGAATTTCCAGAGCAGGTTTCCGTCCCTGGAGGAAACAGCATAAAGATTCCCGTCATATGAGCAGAAATAAAGCATGTTTTCATGGAGAACCGGGGTGGTGCTCATTGGCCCGTTTGACCTGAACTTCCATAAAAGCCTGCCTGTTTCGGAATCAAGGCAGTAAAGGTTTTTGTCGCCTGAGCCGAAATAAACCCTGCTTTCTGAAACGCAGCATCTTTCAATTATCTCTGACTGGGCTGCAAATTTCCATACAATTCCCCCGTTCTTATCCAGGCAGTAAAAATTCCTGTCCCTGGAGCCGAAGTATATTCTGTTCTTATAAAAAACAGGGCATGAGGAAACAGGTCCCTGTGTCTTGAATTTCCAGAGAAGCCTTCCTTCCTTTGTTAGCGCATAAAGGTTTCCGTCATGCGAGCCGAAATAAAGGGCATCATTGCCTATTGCAACAGAGGATGCCAGCTTGTCATTGGTCCTGAATCTCCAGATTTCGCTTCCTGTCCTTGCATCCACTGCATACAAATTTCCGTCATATGAGCAGAAATACACAGTGTTGCCTTCCAGGGAAGGCCAGCTTCCCACAGAAACAGGCCCATGGGTTTCAAACCTCCAGAGCTCTTCGCCTGTTTCAGCTTTCAGCGCATAAAATTTTTTGTCGCATGCGCCAAAGTAGAGAATTCCATTATGCAGGACAGGATATGAAGGTATGCTTCCCCCAACGCCAATGCCCCATACAGGGTCTTTTTCGGATTCCTTTACAATCATCAGGGCGCTCATCATCTCAAGCTCCCCGAACTGGTTGGGGTCCAGCGTTATCCTTGCGCTCTCTCCAACCTCTGCCTGAAGGCTGTAATTATTCATAGATTAATTTTGGACAGAGAATTAAAATGTTTTGTACTATTCAACCTTGAACTGTTTCTTGAAATAATCAATTAGCTGGCCATAGTACTGCCCGGATGCCCTGAAGTACATCTTGCTTACCCTTTCAAAGAACACAGGCTCATATGGGCCAGGCTTGAAGAATATATGATAAAATTTCAGAACCCATGGCTTTGTTTTTTTCCAGAATCTTTTTGTTCCGTATACAAAGCTTTTCCATTTTGTAAATTTGTCCGGTTTTTCCTTTTCAAACTCGGTTTCAACCTTCTTGAATATGTCCTCTTCAATCTCCTTTGCACCTATTATCTCGTTTATCTCATTCTCGATAAACTTCTCTCTTGCCTTGAGTTCAATTATATGCAAAAGCAGCGCATTCTGGGACATAATCCATGTCCTTACAGGAAAAATCATAAGGTTGTCTGTTTCTATGCCTTCTGGAGGCGGGGTTTTAAGCAGGCTGAGCAGCCACTGCATATCAAAAAGGATATAGTACAAATCCTCCGGGTACATCTGCTGCACTTCCATCTGAATGCCTTTCTTGCTGGTTGCCTCTTCCAGTATTGCCTCAACATCATTGTCATCAATAACGAGGTTGTATTTGTATTCAATCTTCTTTTTCCATCTTTTCACCCAGTCATCATAGGGGTAAATTTCCCATTTCCCATTTCCCATTTCGAGCCTTGCCGGGGGCTTTCCCATTTCAACAATGGAGAAACTTTTCCAAAGCCAGAGCCTTGAGCCAACAAGCGCCTCTGTCTGGCCAAATCCGGGCGTAACATATGCATCAGTAATCCATGCAGCGGGGTTTTTTTCATCAGATTCCTTCATGGCCTTGAACTTTGCGATATAAGGCTTCAGCCATTTCCTGTACTCATCTATTGATTTTTTTCTTGCCCTTGCAAGGGATTCAATTCTTGCATACCTTTCCTTTATTGTGGGGAGGAAAAGGTTTTTCCATTCCTTGAACAGCTCGTTCTTGGTTTTCAGCACTGTTGCCTCTGCCTGGGATACATCAAGCTCTTTCCTTATTGTTTCAATGTCATTCCAGTCTGATTTCATTCTTATAAAATCAGTTATTATGGTTGGCCATCTTGTTGTCATGCTTATCATGGAATAATTTTCCCCTGTGTATGCATCAACCCTGTCCACAAACATGGAGCGAAGCACATGCTCATCGCCTGTTTTCTCTGCTATTACAAAATAATCAAGTATTTCCCTGTATCTTCTTGCATCATGCTTAACAAGCTCATAATCAGCAACTGCCTGGGTTGCCGAGGCAAGCCCTGTTTTTATTGCGCCCTCAAGCTTCTGTTTCTGGGATATGGTAAGATTGTAATAATCTGCCCATACAGGTGAAACAAAAAGAAAATCATCAACTTTTTTGACTGCATATCTCCATTTTGGCGCCTGGTAAATGAAGAAGTGGTATATGTTTGAACCGGAGCCTCTGAGGCCTGTGAAGTCAAGTATCATCTCCATCTCTCCGGGAGCGCCGAAAACAACCTCTCCTGTAAATGGTCTGTCTCTTCTGGCGTCC
Source organism: Candidatus Aenigmatarchaeota archaeon (assembly GCA_017609225.1). Lineage (GTDB taxonomy): Archaea > Aenigmatarchaeota > Aenigmatarchaeia > QMZP01 > QMZP01 > JAFCEK01. The sequence goes on from JAFCEK010000064.1 coordinate 3,395, forward strand.
GCATCCTCCTGGAGCGTGTCTATTACTGTTTCAGAATTCATTATCCTTTCAGGTTCCTTTTTTCCAAATTCCTCTATTATTTCCTGCTCAATCTCCTTTCTTTCCTCCTCTGTCATTGGCCTGAAGCCTCCCTTTTTCCATTTTTCTTCCTTTTTCCAGGCAGGGACTTCTTTTTTTTCTGCCATGTCAACACCTTAAAAAAACACAAGCGCGCCTCCCAGCACAAGGAGTATGAAGCCCAGAATTATGCCAGCCATACCAAAATCCTCTGTCTGGTGTATAACTGTTGTGGGAAAAAAGAATACCAGAAAGCCGCCTATCAGTATCAATACAATGCCGATTATTAATC
>JAFCEK010000065.1 GCA_017609225.1 Candidatus Aenigmatarchaeota archaeon
AAAAACGGGAAGGAAAAGGCAATGGATATAATAAGGTCAGGCAGAGCTGACAGAAAACTCAGGGAGATAATAAAAGAGCAGGGGGGAAACCCCGAGATAAAGCCTGAGGATATTCCTGTTGGTCCCAAAAAGGCAATCATAAAATCAAACACATCAGGAAAAGTCTGGTGGATAAGCAACAGGGCGGTAACAGCGGTTGCAAGGGCTGCGGGAGCACCCAAAGACAAGGGTGCGGGAATTCTGCTTTACAAAAAAACAGGGGACAGGGTAAGGAAAGGTGAAAAGCTTCTTGAGATATATGCAGAGAAAGCATACAAGCTCAGCAGGGCGCTTAAGGTCTCAGAGGAAATGAACTTCATGGGCATAGCAAAAAAATTTAGAATGCTAATGGAGAAATTTCCCGAAGAAAAAGAGCATGAGAAGTATTTTATTCTTGAGCGCTAAACAAAAACAGCCCTTTTTTCAAGCATTTTCGGGAGTGGCAAGGGCCTGTATGGAAATCCTGCTGTTTCCTCTTTTATTTGCTTTATTATCGCCTCCGGCTTCATCTGCTTTACCTTTCCTGATTCCCTGAACCTCACCGCAAGCCTGCCTGATTTTTTTTCCTTCTCCCCTACAACAATAATAAGGGGAACCCATTCCAGCTCTGCATCCCTTATCTTTTTTCCTATTGATTCAACCCTGTCATCAATATCCGCCCTTATCTGCTCATTCCCCATTTTCTCTGCTATCTGCCTGCAGTATTTTATGAAGTCCTCATTCACTGGGCACAGCCTGACCTGGGTTGGGGAAAGCCACATGGGAAGAACCGGGTTTTTTCCTTTTTGCTGTTCCATATATGCCTTTTCAAGCAGGGCATAGATAATCCTTTCAATGGCACCTGAAGGGGAAAGGTGGAGAATAATGGGATGTTTTTTTCTGTTGTCATTGTCTGTAAACAGCAGCCCGTATCTCTCTGCATTTTCTATATCTATCTGGTCTGTTGTCAGGGCAGCCGCCTTGTCCAAGGCATCCACAAAATTAAGCTCATACTTCAGAACAAAATAGAAAAACCTCTTGTCCCAGATTTCAAGCAGAACAGGCTTTCCCCATTTCTTCACCATCTTGAGCACAAAGGGTTTTTCCTTGTCGAAAAAACTTTTCACAGCCCTCAGCGCAAACTCAAGGTCATTCTTTCCAAGCCCGAAATCCCTCTGGAGCTTTATGGATATATCAAGCCTCTTCAGCATCTCCTTCTGGGCTTCAGGTATGTTTCTGCATAATGCATGGCAGTCCGGCATAGTGAATGCCCTTAATCTTCTCAGCCCTGCAAGCTCGCCTCTCTGCTCAACCCTGAAGGAGTATCTTGTAAGCTCATACATCCATAAGGGAAGATTCCTGTACGATATACTTGCATCATGAGCCATCAGGAACTGGCCAAAGCATGCGCTGAATCTGAGGAATGTTTTCTTGTTTGGCGTTTCTATTGTGTACTGCCTTGCAGGAAACCTGTTAAGGTATTTCTTCAGTGAGGGATGCTCATAATCATACATTATCGGGGTTTCAACCTCTATTGCACCGTTTTTCAGCATCGTGTTTGTAGTGTGCTCCTCAAGCAGTGCCTTTATCATCTTTCCTTTTGGCAGATATCTGAAATGCCCGGGGTCTGAGCCTGGTTCATAGCTCACAAGCCCGAGTTTTTTCATCAGTGGAATGTGCGGAGGTTCCCTGTCCACAACCCTGCTCTTTGCCATCTCATATACTGCAAGCTTCTCCAGGTTTGGATGTTTTGAAAAATCAAAGCCTGAAATTTTTCCGTCTTTAATGCTTATTCTGTGCATTTTGCCGTTTGGTTCAAGTATAAACCAGCTTGATTTCAGCTCCTGCTCCTTTTTCAGCGCCTCTGATTCCTCTTCCTTCTCTGTGCCTTCTGCTGTTATTTCCCTGGAAAGCTCTGAGAGGGGATGGCCCTTGACCTTTATGTCAAATGCCTTGTACCAGCCGAAAGGGCTTCTGAAGAACGGGATTTTCTTTTCCCTTATTATTTTTTCCATCTCCCTGAAGACAAGCATTGCTGTTTCAGGGTTTGATGGCTCTGGTGACAAATGAACATAGGGATAGACAACAAGGTTTTTTGCCTTTACCTCCCTGAATACCTTTACTGCCTCCTCTGCTGCCTTCTCTGCAACCTTTTTCGGGTTCTTTTCATCCTGCTTCTCCACAGAGCTGAAAACAACAAGCGCTTCCTCAACCCTTTGCTTTCCCTCCTTTGTTTCTTCAGGGTTCTTTATTGCCTTCTTCTTTGCTTCCCATTCAATGAAATCCGAGTGCAGCAGTAATATCTTCATGCTATCACAGTTTCTGCATATATTTCATTATATTTCATTGCCGAATATATAAGTTCCTATCCTGTCCAGCCTTCTGAAATGGGACACACCAAGCACCATATCCTTTCCTGTCATTTCCTGGAGCGCATATCTCTGCACAACCCATTTTCCTGTGTATTCAAAAAATCTTATAAGCTCTGCTGAATGTATGCCTGTTATCCTCCTGCCTTCTGAATCATGTATGTACGGAACATCAGTGACCTTGATTCCTGGTACTGCTTCAATCCCTGCCCTTTCCAGCAGCTCTGAAACCGCAACCAGGGAGCCGTCACTTCCCCCTCTTCCCTTTATCAGCCCTATATGGGTGTTTGCTTTCAATGCCCAGGCTGTCAGCACAACAACATGGTTTTCATAAAGTTTCCTTTCAAATGCCTCGAAATTTTCCAGGCTTTTTTCCAGGTCAACACAGCAGTTAAGATAATCTGCATCATCTGCAAACTCCATGTTCTTTTTGTCAAAGTCATTCCAGCTGTCAGAGAAACTGCCGTAAATCGGGAATGCATCATCTTCAGGCCTGACAAGCTCTGCCTTTATTCCCATGTCTTTAAGGGCTCTGCACATTCCATATCCTGCCAGCTCTTCTCCATTATGCACAAGATAATGGGCAAGCTCCCTGCCTGAATTTATGTCTTCCTGCCTTGCTGTTTCCAGAAGCTCATCTGTTCTGCTTCCCCTGGCGGAAGGCATTGCTATCACCTTGTATCCTGCCTCTGCCAGCCTGCAAATTCTTTCCAGTATTAAATTTATTCTTTTATTATCTGCCTGCGCCTTGCCTCCGATTTTTATGGGAATCGCGTCCATCAAATCACCTGCCTAGATATCCTTTTGCGTACAGAAGCTCAAGGTTAAGCAGGGAGCATCCTGCAGCTCCTCTTATTGTATTGTGAGACAGCAGCGTGAATGCATAATCGCCTGTGGGCCTCCTGCTGCATTTTCCAACAACCACTCCCATTCCATTGCCTGCAAGCCTGTCATATCTTGGCTGCGGCCTGTCAGGCTCATACCTTACTATTATGGGTTTTTCCGGGGCTGACGGCAGATTTAATTTCTGTGGCAGTCCCCTGAAATTCTCCAGGATGCTGCAGAAATATTCAATATCCGGCTCTTTATCCAGTTCAAGGAAAACATCCTCCATATGCCCGTCAAGTACAAAGACCCTGTTGCAGGATGCTGCAATCTTTATGTCAGCATAGCTAAAACCTTCTTCTGCGCAGCTTCCCATTATTTTGAGCGTTTCTGTCTGTATTTTTTCCTCCTCTCCCTTTATATAGGGTC
>JAFCEK010000013.1 GCA_017609225.1 Candidatus Aenigmatarchaeota archaeon
TTGACATAACTCCCAAAGATTATGCCAATCCCTTTAACATGGGGAGTAATCTTCTCTATAATCTCCTTGATCATAAGTCTCTTTTCCAGAAATGTAATTGCTTTGTATTGCTCAACAAAAACCAGATATCTTTTGGTAAACTCGCTTGGATTTATTCTGAAGATTTTAATCTTCCCCCTTATCTTTGATTCTATAATGCCCCTATTCTCCAAATCCTCAAGAATAAGCTGTGAAGTTCTCGGACTTATTTTTAATATTTTTTCAACTTCTCTTACATAATATTCTCTCTTAAAGTCATTGGTGAACAGGGATAATACCTGTAATGTATTTTCAGTAATCCTTATTTTTTCATACATATGTATTATTAAGCATACAATATATATAAAGCTTGTGGTTTATTAAAATAAATGACACTCCAAACCTATTCCAGTTCCACCCCTGGCATTATCCATTTTTTTGAGAGCCTTTTTCTGTTCTCTTTTGGTATGCTGTCCGAGAGCGCCTTCTTTATTTCCCTGTCCTGGAATCCGAGCAGCCTGCCAAACGAGATTAATTCTGAAGGAGACCTCAGGTCCCATTCTGACAAAGCCCCTGATGTTATAACAAACGGGGTTTTGTATTTTTTCACAAGCTTTGCAGCCCTGAGCATGCTGGAAAAAACCCCGGCCCTCCTGTTCCCATAGGAATAGAGCAGCTCCCTGAACTCAAACCCAACAGCAGTATTGTTATCCTTTCCCAGCTTTGCAAGTATATGGTTGATGCCCGGGTCCCTTCTTCCGGACCATGGGCTTAAAAGCACATCAACCTCAGGTATGCTAAGTGCCTCCCTGTTGATTTCAAGATTTCCGCCCCTGACAGCGATAAGCTCTGCCCTTTTTCTCATTCCCCTTGCCAGCTTTCTCAAATCCCTGGGGTTTTTTACCTCAAGCTCAATGCCAGGAAAAACCTCAAATCCCCTGGATTTTTTCATCTGGGTGATGATTTTTTCAAAATCCTTCAGCGGGGCAATTATTCCGATGCCCCTGAAGCCGAGCCTTCCTGCAAACCGGGATGCAATCTTCATGTCCTGAATTCTTGTGCACAGGTCATACATATTCTATCTGTTAATCTTATTTGTTTTGGTATTAAATTAATTAGTATGAACAGGGAAAAAATCAGCCTTATAAGACAGCTTATTGATTCAGGATATCTCAAAACACCCAGGATAATAAAGGCATTCAAGGAAATACCAAGAGAGGAATTCATACCATCCGGATACAGGAGTTCTGCATATGCTGACACGCCCCTGCCTGTTGGTTGTGGTCAGACAATATCCGCTCCCCATATGGTTGCCATAATGACAGAGCTTCTGGAGCCAAAGAAAACAGACAGGGTTCTGGAGCTGGGAACAGGCTCAGGATACCAGGCAGCAATTCTCTCAAAGCTTGTAAAAAAAATCATAACAATTGAGCTTGAGCCTGAACTTGCAGAATTTGCCAGGCAGAACCTGAAAAAGGCAGGGATAAAAAATGCAGAGGTGATATGCGCTGACGGAAGCATGGGCTGGGAAAAGGAAAGCCCCTATGACAAAATAATAATAACATGTGCCTGCCCTGAAATCCCAAAAAAACTAACAGAGCAGATAAAGGAAGGAGGAACAATAGCAGCGCCCGTTGGCGGCTCATGGCGTCAGGAGCTTATTGTAGCCAAAAAAATAAAAGGCAGACTGGAGAGAAAATCCTGGGGCGGCTGTGTGTTCGTTCCGCTTAGGCATTAACAAACCAGACATTAACAGTATAAAATAACGTTAAACAAAAACAAACCTATACAGGAGCACCTATTAAGTCTTCATCCTCTTCATCAGCAGGATTCACGCCTGCCTTTGCCAGGTCTGCTATAACCTTTGCCCCGTTTTCAAGAACAGGCTCGCCATGACCGGGAAGAATCTGTTTTACCTTAAGGCCAGCAAGTTTTTTGAGTGATTCCTCAAGCATTGCAGGATTCCCTCCTGGTATATCAGTCCTTCCAACACCATCCGAAAAAACAGTATCGCCTGAAAACAGAATGCTTTTTGCCTCATTGAAAAGGGAAATGGAACCGGCTGTGTGCCCGGGGGTGTGTATAACCTTCAGTTTCATCCCGCCAAAATCCAATGTGTCGCCGTCTTTCAGAATGATATCAGGCTTCCTTGGGCGGATGTTTCCGTCAAAGAAATCAGCCATGCTCATTTCCTTCTCGCCGTTCTCAAGCACAGGTGCATCAGCTTCATGTATTGCAACCTTTGCATTAAGGAAATAGCCGTTCCCCCCGAAATGGTCAAAATGCGCATGCGTGTTGATAACCAGCCTGAAATCCTTGAGGCTTTTTTTTATGCTGCCAAGTATTGTGCTGAGCCTTGTAAAATTGAACCCTGTTCCAGCGTCAATCACATCATTGCCAAGAATATAGATATTGGAGTCAATATCTGAAAGCTGTATTAGCACTATGTCCCCAATCCTTCTAATCATCAAAAACCCCCGGCAGAAATTCTATTAAATTTTTGGTAATAAAATAATAAATATATTGTTGTTCCATGATTAGTTTTTCTCTCAAACATTATTTAAATCTTAATTTTGCCGGCAGCCGGATATGATTACCTGCCTGCAATCTTTCTGAAAAAACTCATTATGTTTTTCTGCTCCCTTTCGCCTTTAACCATGCCTGATGTTATCCATGACTTCCTTACAACACCCTCCGGAAAGTCCCTGTTTTTTTCAAGCCATTCCCTCAGCCATTTCATTGTAACAGAATTGCTCGGGTATCCCGGTCCGAAATCTCCGTATTTTTTCTTGAGCTTCTCTATCTCGCTGTCCCTCTCAACCTTTGCAATTATGGAGGCTGCTGCCACTACAGGGTATTTGTTCTCTGCCTTGTGCTCCACGAACAGCTCAACTTCATCCCCAACCATTTTTTTCATAAAAAGGCCAAACTTCGAGTGGTTCACATCAGGACAGTCTATGTATGCCTTGTGCGGATTAAGAAGCCCTATAATTTCTGCAAACTTCATTGCCTCTATCCTGTTAAGATTGATTCCCTGCTTCCTGTAGTTGTCAATCTTGCATGGCCCTACCTTCAGGACAACAATATTTGCAATATTTTCAATTTTCTCTGCCAGTTTTTCTCTCCTCCCGGATGCAAGTTCCTTTGAATCCCTGACACCCAGCCTTTTCAGTTTATGAACATCCTTCAGGGGAACAGCCACCCCTGCCACAACAAGCGGGCCTATCACCGCACCCCTGCCTGCCTCCTCAAGGCCTGCTATGATAACAGGCTCTTTTTTTGCCATAATATTATTTGAGATGAAATGCTTTTAAGTGCATAACTTTTTAATATAACCCTAAAACAAATAACACTATAGCGGGGTGGAGCAGCCTGGAGTGCTCGTTGGAGCTTCCTTTGCATATGCAGCAAAATGCAAAGAAACTGCGGAAGGCTCATAACCCAAAGGTCGGTGGTTCAAAAAGACTGACCATTAACACAGGTTTAACAAACTGGTCTTTGCCTGTGATTCCACCCCCCGCTATTTTTCAGTTCTGTAATAAACAAGCATGGCTGCAGCAATAGCAAGCAGTATGCCTGTCCAGTTAAGACCAGGAAATGCAGGATAGTATCCAATATTTATCCTAACGCTGTCTGTATTGCTCACATGCTGGATGTCAGAAAGCGAATTCTCTGCTGTAAGATTCAGGTAAAACGCGCCTATATCAGATGTATAAACCATGACCTCAAAGCCCCTCTGCTCACCAGGAATCATATCAAAAACCACAATATTTCTCTTATCCTCTGATATACTGACTGATGATTCGTCAGGTGCAGCAAACCTGGCAAGCGGATACCCTGTCAGGTTTACAGTTACATTGGCTGCCAGCTCCTTCATATTTCTCACATACACTGTGAGTATAAATGACTCGCCCAGCGCAAGGTCCAGCGAATGCACATTGAAATTTGCCAGGGGAAATCTTGTAAGATAATAATGCCCTGTTTCATTTTTGTTTCCTGCCCTGTCCACAGCTGCAGCCCAGTACTCTATCATGCTTCCTACATGCTTTTCAATATACAGCAGGCTTGTTCCCCCGTATGGAGCGGCGCAGCCGCTCCTGCAGACCAAACTTTCATGTCCGCCTTCCATTATATAGTTCAGGCTGTGATTATCCACACCGGATATGCTGTCAGTTGCAGCAGAACTTATATTCACCTTGTCTATATATGATGGCAGCAGCCTGTCTGTTATAGGATTGCCATTGGAATCTTTTACCTCAAACAATATTTCCGGGGGACTGAAATCTGCTGTTGTCCGGGTGTAAACCCAGTTACATAAATTGCCTGCATTGTCTTCAGCCCTCAGCCTGAACCTGTATGTTGTGTTTTCCTTAAGAGGCCCGAATGTTATGCTCCTGAAAGAAACGCAGCTGGTAGTGTCTGTGCCGTTATCAATATAATCCCAGTTTTCATCATCATTGCAGTTCCACCCGTCTGTTTCATTGCACCACTCCACATAAAAGCAGGATATGCCTGACATGGAATCAGAACCGTCCCAGTTTATGCTAATCTCTGTTTTGTTTGTCCATTCATCAAGAGGAGGATTAAACCATACAAGCGGTTTCGTGCTGTCAATCTTTATGGTTTTGTTTTCTGACCAGCCACCCGTGTTGTTAGCATTGTCTTCTGCCCTGCAGCTGAAATTATATGCAACGCCGTCCATACCTGTGCAGTCTGCTGATTTTTCATCAGTTAAAGTGCATATGCCTGAATCAAATACGTTCTCCCAGCCGGAGCCGTCATTCACGCGAATCTCATATTCCTTAACACCAGAAACCCTGTCAAACCCTGACCATTCCAGTGCAAAGCTTTCCGGATAGTATCCTGAAGCTGTAACAATCCCGCATACAGGAAGCGAAACATCTATGGTTGTATTCTCAAAGGGTGGATTTTCAGCATACTCAAGCCAGTTTCCTGCATAATCAGATGCATTTATCCTGAATAGAATGGTATGATTGTCATAATTCATCAGAGAGTCGCCCTGTGCATGCGGCCTGTCCGGGCCCACAGGGGCGGAATCAGGGTCTCCCGGAGCATCATTCCATACAAAATCCTCCCAGTCATGCGCCACAGAGCCGTCTGACCTGTTTACCATTTTGTACTGAAGATTGAAGAATTCTATTCCGGATCCGCTGTCTGACCCGCTCCAGTTAACAAAAAACAGCACTCCCCCGGCACTGGCATTAACCCATTCAGTCAGAGGCTCTATCCATGCATCCGGATGATCTGTATCAAGATAAATATCAATGCTTGTGGTGTTTGTGTTCATTGCATTATCCCTTACCTGATAATAAACAGTCTTGCTCCCGTCACCCGATGAAAGCGTCCATGCCTTTGCTGCTGTGCATGCCTCCCATGCATCCCATCCAGCATCTTCATTCCTGTATCTGCAGTCCTTTACCCCAGAATAGGAATCTGAAAACGAAAGCACAAGCGTAACAATCGGAGTATTTACATATCCATTAATTTCTTCCTGCACTGATATGTCAGCATCAGGGTTTGTGTAATCCACGCTGGCATTTCTGTCCGGGGTGTACATTGGATATCCGCCTGTGTCTGTTCCAAGAACCCTGAAAAAATAGAATGTGCCTTCTGAAAGTCCTGTCATCTCCCTGTAGCATGAATATTTGTCAGGAGATACAGCCATGCTGATATCCGAGGAATCCCCTGATTCCGGCATCCATGAAAGTGTGCATGACTGCAATGGCCTCTGAGAGCTTACATTTACAAACATATTATGCGTGTTAACAAAACTGTTGTTTTCCGGGGTTGGCGGAACAAATGACAAATCAACAGGTATGTGCGTAAAGCTGAAAGAGCCTGCTGGTGTAACATAGCCGAAGCTTTTCCATGCAGGCGGAGCGCTGCTGTCATAAAGGCCGGCATAATTAGGATAATTAACAGACATGGTTTTTTCTATGCATTGCGGAGGTATGTCTGGTATAATCCAGTAGCCTGTGCATACACCCGGTGATGTGCAGCTTATCTGCATGCCCTGAATATCCCCTCCCTCTGCCTGTATATTGCATTCATCACAGCCCCCTGTTGCACATGCATCCACCTGAATATATGATACTGAGGGGCATGTGGTTCCCTCATAATCAGCTGTTATCTCAATACGCTCTCCTGTATCGCATTCATCCCCGCCGCAGTCAGGAGCCACAGAAACAGAATTAAGCCTGCACACTGTAAATTCTCCTGCTGCAGAGCCCATGTTCTCATTTGGTGAATTGTCCTTTGCACTGGCAGAGTACTGAACTGCCTGCCCTGATGCATATCCTGCCTGTTCTGTATAGCTGCATGTTTCAGCCCCAATGCATACCGCTTTCTCATCCCCGTCAACAAATATCCTTATTTCCTTTATTCCGCTCGGGTCAGTTGCTGTTGCCGTGTAAGTTACAGCATCCCCTGCTGCAAAAACAGCCGGAGAATGGCTCACAAAAACATCAGGGTTTGTGAAATCACAGTCATCATCAGCAGAATCAGTCAACCCGTCGCAGTCATTGTCCTGACCGTCAGCGCAGCTTGTTTCTGTAACTTCATATGGGCTGTCCTCCCCTGCATCATCCCCGCAGCAGCTGTAATCAGTCCCGCCGGGACCAAGCCATGTATGCCCGTCTGCCTGGCACACATAAACGCAGTAATCATCATCAAATCCCTCGTCAGTATTCCCTTCACAGTTGTCATCCACACCATTGCATACCTCCTGTGCCCCCGGGTTTATGGCAGGATTTGTGTCATCGCAGTCCTCTTCGGGATATGTGCATGAATCGCTTGCCGGATATCCATAGCCGTCATTGTCATTGTCTGTGCAGGCAGGTTCGGATTTGCAGTCTTCATTCCCTATTGTCCAGTTATCTATATGCGTGTCATAATCCAATACAAGAGTGTCCAAAGAAATTATGTTTGCCATTAATTCATAGTCGCCCAGCCAGTTGGCGTTTCGGCTTAGTGTATATTCTTCTCCGGAATCCACATCCCTTAAATAATAATCCACGGCATTGCTTCTCGCTGTAATTTTAAATTCATACCATTTGTTTTCCTCCCATGTTTTTAAAGGAAAATCATCAAGAAAAACACTAAGGTGCCTGATTTTCAAAATACCTGTATTTTCAAAATGAATGCAGGCTATATATTCTTTATATGTGCCTGGAGATGCAAAAAAATTCGGAATAAGATCTGAAGATTCGTTTGCTTTGTACCAGCATATATAGGTGGACCTTGTTATGTCATCTATTTTTATTTTTCCTGAAAACATCAGGCCCTCATAGTTGTTCTTGTCATATCTGTTTTTATTAACAACATAAGAGGCATAACCACCTTCAGCCTTTATTCTGAGCTCTCCGTTTTCAACTTTCACATCCCAGTTGTTTCCAAACCCGTCAATAAAATAACTGTCTAATGAGGAACTGTCATCAAAGCCATCATAAAAGTCGCATTCCTCCGCATTCGCTGCCCCCGAAAGCAGAAAAACAGATGCAAAAAACACCAAAACCAAAAGCTTCCTGCCCATAATACCCTCTGGTTTATTATTGGCCCAGAGTCAATATATAGATTTTTACAGACCAGCCGGCAGTTAACTGCTGCCAACAAGCTTTGCAGCCTTCTCAAAAACCAGCCTTTTTTCCTGCCTTTTTCCCATGTCTCTTAGCGTAAGCTTCCCGGATTTCAGCTCCTTTTCCCCCAGAATAATCATAAAGGGAATTCCGGCAGAATCCACATATTCAAAAATCTTTTTCAGCTTCCTGCCCATGAAATCAGTATCAGCAGGAATCCCCATGCCCCTTAATTTTCCAGTCAGTTTTACACATTCTTCCCTGAGTTTTGGCTCATCCCTTGCAGGTGCAACAAAAACCCTGGCTGTTGCTTTGTCTATTTCCTTAAACATGCCCTCTGAACTCATTATCTCAAATATCCTCTCCAGCCCAAGGCTCATGCCGGTTGCAGGGCTTGGTTTTCCTCCATACAGCTCAATCATCTTGTCATACCTGCCGCCGCCCATAACAGAGCCGATATTGTTCTTTGCCTTTACCACAATCTCAAAAATAGGTCCTGTGTAATAGTCCAGCCCCCTCACAAGGCTGAAATCTATGACAATCCTGTCCAGAATCCCGTAAACCCTGGCATACTTCAGAATTTCCTCCAGTTCCCCAATACCTTCCAGCGCAATCTCTATGCTGCCCATGAGTTTTTTCTGCCCTGCCAGCATGCCCTTTCCGCCCTTTGTTCCTATCATCTCCAGTATCTTCCCTGCCTTTTCCCTTCCTATAATTTTTTCAAGGCCTGCCATAACCTCGCTCTCCCCGATTTTTTCAATCTTGTCCAGAATCCTGAACACATCCTGGCTCTTTCCCTCAGGAACTCCTGCAAGCTGCACCATGCCATTGAGCACCTTCCTGTTGTTGAGCCGTATTTCAAAATCCCTGAAACCAAGCTCTTTAAGGCACTGCGCAGCTGCTGCAATGCATTCTGTGTCAGCCAGCATTGAATCAGAGCCAATTATATCAGCATCCGCCTGCCAGAACTCCCTGAACCTGCCTGCCTGCGGCCTGTCATACCTCCATACCCTCCCTATCTGGTATCTCTTGAAGGGCATTGGCAGCTGCGGGTTTCCGGCCACAACCCTTGCAGTGGGAACAGTCAGATCAAATCTCAGGCCAAGCTCCCTGCCTGACTTGTCCTTAAAGTAGTAAATCTCATTCTTTATCTCATCTCCTCCCCCGCCCTTTGCAGCCAGAAGCTTCCAGTCCTCAAATGCAGGCGTCTCCAGCGGAACAAACCCGAACCTCTCAAAAACATTCCTCACCCTGCCAAAAATATAGTTACGCCTGAGCATATCCTGGGGAAGAAAATCCCTTGTTCCTCTTGGCGTCTGGAATTTTGCCATAATACCACTCTATTTATTTTTGTTGGATATTCCTTAAATTTGGGCAATAAAAAGCTTCCAGGCGCAAAAAACACCAAAAACAAAAAACCCCTAATATTCACCAAGAAGGAGTAAAAACGATAAGTTTATAAATATTTTAAATAATTAAGCATAAATACAATATGAATTGGTGGAAAGATGTCAGAAGGTTTGATAGCTGAAATAAATGGAGCAGGCGTTTGGATTGAAAAACCAGGCCAGGCAAAAAGAGTAGTAATGCCTGATAAATATCATGTTGGCACTCACAAAGGGGACCCTGCTGTTGTATCTTTCTGGGATTATTTTGACTCCTCTGGAAATTCAAAAGTTCCCGGTGCAAATTTAAAGATAGCAAGGAATTATGTGCCAAAAGGAAAAACCACACAGCCGCATTTCCATCCGGAAAATTCAGATGTTGAAGAAGGAACTCCGCTGATTTCCGTTCCTTTTTATGTTGAATTATTTTCTGAACTGGTTAAGGCAAGCCCGGAAACAATACTCGGCCCAAGAACAAGGATTTACTCTCCCAGGGCAGAAGGTTTTTATATTGGCCTTGATTTTTCAGAGGATGAATTAAAGGAATTTATGGAAAATTTAAAAGACCCCTTGAACAGCAGAACAGAAACACCCATACCCAGAAAAATGAATGTCAGGAGAATAACAAGAGGAACCAGAGAAATCTTCCAGACAGACCCTGTTCACTGGGATGTTGCCTTAAACCCTTATTACAGATTTGTTTCGTTTTGCCCTGTAAAAGACAAGGGGTGGTACCTTCCTGAAGCATTTAATGAGTATGCTAAGAAAATAACAACAGATGTTATAGGGGTTGTGCTAAAATAAAAACCTTCCGCTTCTGATTATTTCCTTTCCGTCAACCTCTATTGTTGGCTTGCTGAAAACAGAGTCAAGATGAACCGAGGTTTGTATCTTCCCCCCAAGCTCCATGCTTGTTCCAAATGCAATATGCGCTGTTCCCATAACCTTTTCATCCTCCAGGATTTTTCCTGTTATTTTTGCCTTTGGGTTTGTTCCAATCCCGAACTCTGCAAGGTTTGTCCCGTTCCTGACAGAGCTTAATGCCTTCCAAAGCCCTGGCTCCTCGCAGTAAACCATTCTGCCGTTTTCCACGAGAATCTTGAAGGGCTTTTTAACCTTCCCCACAAGAGGGCTTGACAAATCAACCATCAAAATTCCATGGGATTTCCCTTCCAGGGGGGCAAAGCATACCTCACCGTCAGGGAGATTGAGAATCTTTCCCTTCTCCATAATCCCGTCGCAGTTCAGAACCTTCCTGCCGCCCCTGTACACATATAAATCAGTACCTGCCTTTGTTTTGATATGGATTTCCTTTCCCTGGAGCCTTTCTGCAAGCCTCTTTCCTGTTGAACTCATTTTCCTGTAATCCACAGGAATTGCCCTCAAGAAGATATCCTCTGTAATCCCTGGCATTGTTACAATCCTGGCTCCCTTCCTTGCTGCCCTGAGGCTTGCCTTTGTATGCGTGAGGGAGTATTTTGTTGGTGCAATAACAACATCATAATCAGGCATTGCCTTTGCAACCTCTGCAGGCGGCTCCCTGCCATTCATGCCTGTTTTCTTCATCAGAATCATGCCGCAGTCAAGGCAGACATTTTTTCCGGTATCCCATAATGTCCTGGAAATCCTGTATCTCGGATCCTTCCTTGTTTCCGAGTCGGAAACTATCAGCGCTGTTTCATTCTTTTTTATCCTTACGCATTCCTTCCATACGATATTGCATGCCTCTTTCAGGTTCATATTAATTTTTTAAATCCTGCCCTTATATTTCTGATAATGGGCAGGAAGCTTTACTTCACGAACACATGGAATGAAAACCAATATCCAGACCCATGGATATCCTTTGATTCCGACCCTGATTTCTCCAATCTTAACAGGAAGGGAATGGAATGCGATGCATGCCTCTCCCGCCTCTATCACAATCTGATAAAGTATTACAGCAACGGAAGCCATGATGCAAGGATATATCTGGGTGAAGCCCTGAGCTGCTGGAAGGCGGTTGCTGCACTGAATACACCAACATTAGAGGAAGCCAGAGCATTGCTTGAGGAAAACCAGCATGATTTCCTTCCTGGCAGGGAACCTGTTTACGGAAAAATCACAAAAGGCAGACAAAACACCATAGTGCTGTATTCAGACACAAATGATGAAATGAAACTCATGCTTGATGGCATGAAGGAATGGAGCTCCTTGCATTGCCCTGCTGCAAAGATATACCCCGCAAGGGCATGCCCAAACATATTCAGCGAGCTTTTCGGTGATTGGAATAAATGGGAAGAGAGAATGAGGGTTAAAAAACCTGAAAGGATAAGGTATGTTGTTAAGGAAATGCTTGGAAAGTCCTGGGTATAGCTGAGCAGTTATTTTTTCCTTCCCTTTCTTAAAACAATTCCTATTCTCTGCAGTGCTGTTATGTTGCTCAGCACAGCCAGTATTACAATAACATACATAAGGTAAAACGCATCAAAATATGCCAGCAGTATGCCTATAAACAATATCAGAAGCCTCTCTGCCCTCTCCATAAGCCCGCCCCTGATTTCCTGATTCACAATACCCTTTTCCATTGCAGCTGCCTTGGCATAGGTAGTCATAAGCCCACCGAAAAAATAAATGAAAATCCAGGCATAAAACGGCAGGAACAAATCAGGCAGCCCTGTGAAAAGCAGGCCGAATATTATTATACCCTCCACATACCTGTCCATTACCGTGTCCAGATATGCGCCCAGCTTTGTAACCCTTCCTGTAACCCTTGCCACGCTTCCGTCCACCAGGTCAATGAAAGAGGTAATGAAAAAAAACAGCGCAGCCCACAAAAACATATCCTTTACAAGGAAAAAAAGCGCAATAATGGTAGGAACCAGGGTGAAAACAGTCCACTGGTTCGGGCTCAGCCCGAGCCTGCTGAATGCAAGTCCTATCTTCATGGAAAACCCCTGGAATTTTTCCCTTTTTCTGTAAAGAGCCATAACATCACCAGCCAAGTCCTGTTCAGCATTTATTCCTCTTTTTTCTCCAGCCCGAGCAGGCTCAGCAGATTCTCCTGCCTGTTGGTTCCCACAACCGCGTCCATGGTGTCAATATAATGGAATATAACTGCTTCCATGGTCTGTGGAGGCGTTGGCCCCTCGGAGCCAAAATGAGATGCAACAATATGCAAAACCTTCTCCGGAAACCCCCTGGCATACAGCTCGGATGTTCCCAGCATTGTATGGTCCAGCGTGAGTTCTGTTGCCTCCCAGCTGCCTGCCTTGGATTTCCTGAAGCCCCAGAGCTTCCCTATATCATGAACAAGCGCAGCTGCAACAAGCGCATCCATATCCAGGTTCAGCTTGTAAATCTTTTCCAGGGTTTCAGCCATGTTTATTGAAAGCATTGTAACAGCATAGGTATGCTCAACCAGCCCTGCCCTGTAAACATGATGAAACTGCACGGATGCAGGCGCCTCCTTCAGGTCAGCTGCCCTGTATTTTTTTGCCAGCTCCTTGTTGGAAAGAGCAGGATGCCTCAAAATATCAACTACCTTTTTCCTCAGCTCTTTGTCCTTAATCCTCTCTGCAAGTTTTATCAAGTGCTTTATTTCCAGCATCATCTTCTATCAGCTCCCTGCCAAGCTCTCTGAATGTGTCTGCGATGTTTCCTGTATCATCGCCTCCTACGCGATGAACACATCCGGAAGCATCTATGGCATAGGCTATATGTGCAGGCCTTGTGTATTTACCACAACCTTCATCTGTGTCTCTGGTTGTATTAGGAAATTTTGCCATCATCTCACCTCTTTTACAAGCTGAAAATTGTATTTTTCAAATCCCTGTTTTTTGTAAAATTTCAGCGCCTTTGAATTATTAACATCAGCATCAAGATTTATAAACCTTATTTTGAGGGTTTTTGCCCTTTTTTCAATTTCTCTTATAAGTTTTGAGCCAATGCCCCTGCTCCTGTATTTTTCTGATACCGCAAGGTCTTCAACATATACCTCTTTCCTGAATGAAAACCCCCTCCATCTTTTCTTTATCCATGCCTCTGCATACCCAACAATCTTACTTCCATCAGCAGCAACAAGCAGCATATAATTTTTTGACTTCAGTGCATGGCTTAGATGCATCCTGAAAACCTTCTCTGCACAATCAGAGAGCTTCCAGTATCTCTTAACAACCACAGGCCCGGGCAGGTTTTCATGAAACTCCACCAAATTCCTCCATAAACACAGTATCTGCTCGGTGTCCCTCTTTCCCGCCTTTCTTACCCTTATCATAAGAATCAGACCTTCCCAAAACCTATAGCTATGGATTTTCCCCTGAATTCCAGTTTTCCCTTGCTTTGTTTTGTTTTGCTGTATTTTATTTCTTTCCCGCCCACACCCTTAAGCAACTCGTTCCTGTATTTGTCCAGCAGCTGCCGGGTTTTTTTGTCTGTTTCCAGCTCCAGAACTATCCTGTCATGAACATTAAGGCCTGCATGCTTCCTCAGCATCTGAACCTTTCTAACAAGCTCCCTCAGGAATGCCTCATCCTCAAGCACAGCCCCAAGTGCAAGCTCCCCAAGCTCAAATTTTGCTTTTTTGCCTGTGAGTTTTGAAACAAACACAACCTGCTTCACATTCCCCATGTTCTTTATAACTGCCTCCAGTTCTCTTGCAAGCTGCTCATGCTTCCTGTCCTTCAGCCTTACAAAAACCCTGTCAACAGGCCATCTTATCTTTATTCCCTTCTCCTGCCTCAGCGCATGCATGCCCTCTATAACCTGCTCTGCAATCTCCATTCCCTCCTCAAGTTTTTTGTCTATCCTTTCCCTCTCTGCCCGGGGCCATTCCTGCATATGAACTGAATTTTTCCCGAACAAATCCAGGTATATCTTTTCAGTCAAAAACGGGGAAACAGGCGCAGCCATTTTCACAACCCTTTCCAGCACATAGCGCAGGGCATACTCTGCCGCCTTTCTGTCCGCTCCTTCATAGCCAGGGGAAACCCTGTCCCTGACAAGCTTGATATACCATCTGGAGAAATCGTTTAGTATAAAATCATAGAGCTCCCTTGCAAACTCATGGAATCTGTAAGCCTTGCCTGCCTCCAGGCCCCTTTCGGCAAGGCTGTTCACCCTGCTTATTATCCACCTGTCCTCAGGGTTGAGCCTTCCGGGCTTTGCCTGCTTCCCTTTCACATACATCTTTACAAACTCATACACATTCCAGAATACATTGAACATCCTGCCGGTTTCCTTTGCCCCCTCCCAGTTGAAATAGAGATTATCCCATGGAGGAAAGCTCATGAAATAAAACCTGAACACATCCCTTCCATACTTCTCCACAACATCCTCTGGTGCTATCCCGCCTTTTGACTTGCTCATTTTCTTGCCCTTTATGTCCAGCACCATGCCATGAAGCAGTATGTTCTTAAAGGGAGACCTGCCGAATGTGAGAACAGATGTAATAATCTGGGAGTTCCACCAGCCCCTGAACTGGTCAGGCCCCTCAACCTGGAAATCAGAGGGCCACATTTTTTCAAACAGTGCCTTCTTCCTGGGATATCCAAGGCTTGCCCAGGTGCAAACCCCTGAGTCAAACCATACATCAAGCACATCAGGAACCCTTCTTGATTCCCCTCCGCATTTCCCGCATTTCAGCTTCACGCTGTCAATTTCAGGTATATGAAAATCAATCTCCCTTTTCAGCCCGGATTTCCTTTTCAGCTCATCAAAACTTCCTATAACCTCAATATTTTTGCATTTGGTGCATTCCCATATAGGCAGGGGAATTCCCCAGTATCTCTGCCTTGAAACAGGCCAGTCCTCCAGGTTTTCAAGCCAGTCATTGAATCTGTCCCCAGCCCATTCAGGCACCCATTTCACTTTCCTGTTTTCATCCAGAAGCTTCTTCCTTATGTCAGTGACCTTGAAGAACCACTGGGGCATATTCAAAAAAAGCAGGGGAGTATCGCATCTCCAGCAGAACGGATACTCATGAGAGCTTTCCTCTGTTCCCAGAAGAACGCCCCTCTCATTAAGTTTTTCTATTATAACAGAATCCATATCCTTTGTATATTTGCCCTCAAGCCATCTGCCTGCCTCCTTTGTGAATGTGCCGTCCAGATTTACAGGAGAGATTAAAGGCAGCCCCTCTTTCCTTCCAACAAAAAAATCCTCCTGTCCATGGCCGGGAGCAGTGTGAACAAGCCCTGTTCCCGCATCAAGATTAACATACCTTGAGCTTAAAACCACCCTGTGCCCGTTCTTCAGGTTCTGCTGCGCCGGAACAAGGTCCTTCAGCGGGTGTTCATACTCCATGCCCTCAAGCTCCTTTCCCTTCACAGTCCTGGTAATTTTATAATTGCCTGTTTCCACAATCTCTGTCATTATCTTTTCAGCAAGCTCCTTTGCCATAACAAGGGTTTCTCCTGTTGCCAGCTTCACAAACGCGTATTCAAAATCAGGATGAACCATTATGCCTGTGTTTGAAGGAAGCGTCCATGGAGTGGTTGTCCAGATAACCAGATACAGGTTTTTCCTGCCTTTGACAGGAAATTTCATATAAACAGATTTCTCTGTGACTGTTTTGTGCTCAATTTCATTGTAGGCAACAACCGTTTCGCATCTGGTGCACACATGCACAGGATAGCTTCCCTTGTATAGAAACCCCTTCTCAAATGCCTTTTTAAAGGTGAACCAGGCACCCTCAATATACTGGTTTTCAAGCGTAAGATAGGGCCTGCCCCATTCCATCCAGACGCCAAGGTCAGCAAACTGCCTGTTCATGGTTTCAATGTTTTTTGTTGCAAACTCCCTGCATTTCCTTACAAACCTTGCCACCCCGTACTTCTGGATATCCTTCTTGCTTGAAAATCCCAGCGTTTTCTCCACGTTCACCTCAATAGGGGTGCCATGCGTGTCATAGCCCGGCTGGTCCCATACATCATAACCAAGCATCCTCCAGAACCTTATATAGCAGTCCTTTATTATCTTGTTCCATGCTGTTCCGATATGAATGGATGCGGAAGCATACGGAGGCCCGTCAATAAAATAAAACGGCTTCTTCCCTGCCCTGCTTTTCTTAACCTTCTCATAAACCCTGTTCTTTTCCCAGAATTCGGCAATCTCTTTCTCAACCCTCTGCGGTTCGTATCTTGCCATATTTTAACCCTTACTTTAATTTATCCAGCTGCATTAAAAAGTATTTATAGGAATCTCCGATAGCAGCTTCGCTTGCCCTTATTATGTTTGTATGCCTTGCAAGGGATGTCCATTTGCGCCCGTTGCAAACAAATTCAGTGTAAACATCCACAAATGCTGCAGTGCCCCTTTCCCTGTAGCTGCCTTTTTTTGCAGCCACATCAAAGAAAAGCAGCTCTACCCTGTCAATTTCAGGATAATGCTTTCTTAATGCTGCCCTCAGTGCCTCATCAGCAGCATTAACAGGGCCATCGCCCCTGCCTGCAGTATGCTCACTACGCCCGTTAACCCTTACATGAACCGTTGCCTCAGACAATGTTTCAGGCTCCATCCCGGAATCATACACATCTATGTTTGTTCTTCTCAGAAGTTCAAAGGGCTCCTGTATTTTATGCGTTTTGCTGTTCAGAAGCAGATAGAACTGGGCATCGCCAACCTTCCCTGCCCTTTCTATGTCTTCCAGAAGCTCCAATGTAAGGTCATCCTTTTTGTCAAGCTCAAGGCCATACCGCCTTGCCTCTGCCACAACGCTGGCTCCCCCCGCAACCCTGCCTAAGGGATACCATATCCTGTTGCCTATCAGCCTCAAATCAAAGAACTGGTATGCATTCATTTTTTCCATTCCATCAGTATGCATGCCCCCGGAGTGCGCACCTGCATTCATTCCCACAAACGGCTCGTTTGATGGAACCCTGAACCCTGTTATTACCTCAACCGCCTTTGAAACCTCTGTTGTTTTTTCCATATCAAGGCCTGTAT
>JAFCEK010000014.1 GCA_017609225.1 Candidatus Aenigmatarchaeota archaeon
TGGCGAGGCAACAGCTGTTGAACCAGATATTGTCTCTTACTTTGTATAGGAGACAAGAGACATCTCTGCATCTCAAATATATCGGGTGCAGAGATGCAGACTATGCATCCATCCACTGTTTGAAAACAATGGTTTTCTGGTTCAACATAATATCGTAAGATTCGGATTGGCAGAACATTTTACATATCCATCTGTCCGAGTTTTTTGAATTCCCTCAGCTCTTCTATATGCAGGTCCCTTTCCCTATGGATGTCCCTCAGCTCTTTTTCCAGGAATTCCTGGAGAAGGTTTGATGCCTTGTCTCCTCCAAGGAAATGGGGCAGTATCACATAGTCAGCACCTGCCCTGTAAAGGCTCAGTGCCTCGTTTATTTTGTTGGTTGTCACAAAAAACAAAACCCTTTTCTTTTTCTTCTGTATCTTTTTTATGAGTAAAAGATTGTCTTCAAAATTTGGTATAGTGGAAACCACAACCTTTGGATTAAAGGAAATTATTCTTTTAAGCACTTCCTCATCAGATATGTCCCCGTATATGCAGTTGTAACCTCTCTTTCTGCAGTCCTTTATTATGCTGGGATTAAAGTCAATTATGAGAACCCTGCTCTTGTTCCTCATGCTTTTCATTATTGTATATCCCATTCTGTGGTAGCCTAGAATTATTATGTCATACTGCTTTCTCTTTATGTTTATGAGTTTTTCCTTGATTTTTTTGCGCTCGAAAACTGAGATATAGCTTTCAAGCATCTTGTAAATTCTGTCATTGTGTATTATCAGATAGCTGGAAATCATTATGGTTAGTATGCCTACAATGGTTACTAGTGAAACAACAGCCTCTGTTATATGCCCGAGAGAAAGGCCAAGTGTCACAAGAACAAGGGAAAACTCGCTTATCTGGGCTGTGTTAAGCCCTGTAAGCAGGCTTGTTCTTTTTCTGTATCCAAAAAGCCCCAGTATTACCATAACTATCAGGGGGTTTCCCACAATAACAAAAACAGAAAATATCACTGTAAGCGCTATCATGTTTGCAGGCAAGGCAAATGTCATCTGTGAGCCCAGAAGCACAAAGAAAAGAACCAGAAAGAAGTCCCTCAGGGATTTTATCTTGTTTTCTATCTCATAATGATACGGGATTTTGGCAAGGCTTATTCCTGCCAGCAGAGCGCCTATCTCTATGGAAAAGCCCAGGTAGTAAGAGAGATAGGAGAGAAGAACCATCCATGATATGCCGAATAAAAGCAAAATCTCCTGGCTGCCTGCTATCTTGTCTATGAATATGTTTACTATGTACTTGCCCATTATGAATGCTATTACAAAGAGCAGAGCCAGCTTGGATATGCTTGTGAGGAATATCAGCTCAAGGGGGGCTGTAAGATTTATGCCGCTTAGCATAACCAGTATGAATATAACTATGAAATCCTGGACAAGCAGGAACCCTACGGATATCTTTCCATAAAGGGAGTCAATATCATTCTTGTCTGTAAGAAGCTTTATTATTATAATCGTGCTGCTGAATGTCAGGGCTATGCTCACATAAAGCGCCTCTATAACAGCAAGCCCCATCATGATGCCTATAAAATATCCTATCAGGTAGGTGAAAAAAACCTGGGCAAGTCCTACAAGAACAGATATTTTTCCCACTTCTTTAAGAACGCCTGAATTAAGATTCATGCCCACCATAAAGAGAAGAAAAAGCACCCCGAGTTTTGCGAATATATACACCGTGTCATAGGACTGTATTATGTTAAAAACAATAGGGCCTGAAACAATGCCTGCAAGTATATATGCTATTATGGTTGGCTGCTTCAGAAGCCTGGCTACCAGACCCAGAATTGTTGCTATGAGAATTATAAGCCCCAGCTCAAAAAGGAAATTTTCCACTAATATGGCTATCCCCTAAATAATATTGTTTCCGTATCTTTATAAAAAATCTTTAGGAAAAAAACTGGCAAAGGGAACCCGATGCCTTCCGGAAATTGCCTGCTTATACAATGTCCTTTTCTGAAACTATCACAAAGTCCCCTACTGACTTCACAGCTGAAAAGGGAACCAGCAGTCTTTTTTTCTCATCTTCCTGAAGGTTCAGTGTGTTTGTGTGTGTAGTGGGTTCCACAAGGACTATGTTTATCAGTTCTCCGGATTCTGTGACATAGTCAATGTCCCCAACAACACCGAATTTTTTGCCTGTCTCTTCAGAAATCAGAACCTTCCCTATCAGCTTTTTGCTTCTTACTCTCTCTTCCATAATCCAAACCCCTCTTAATAGAGCACGCTCCACCGGAACGGTTTTTAAGTAGTATTATATTAGAGGTAAGGTTTTTAAGCTTTTCTTTTATGTTGAACCAGAAAACCATTGTTTTCAAACAGTGGATGTATGGTTCTGGTTCAACAGCTGTTGCCTCGCCAAGAAAACCGCCGGCTTTAGTCAGCGGATATACGGAGGCAATATTATTTTCATGCCTCAACCAGAAGGGTTTTGAATTTTCCTGAAACAGAGTATTTGTAGGTTTTTCCCTTCTTTTTTCTTTCAACAAGCCCCTCTTTCATTAATCTTTTCAGAAGATTGTTCACAGAGCGTATTGCATTGTCCTTGTTTTTGTAGCCATCTGTTTTCGCCTTTTTCACTATTTCTGAGGGGGTGAGTTCTCCATGCTCTGAAAGCGTGTCCATTATTATTTTCTGCTTCTCTGGAAGCTCTTCCATTTTCTCAACCGAGAGTTTTGGCTCAGGGCTTTCTATCTCCTCAAGCAGGTGCCTGTCTATTGTGCTTATGTTTTTTTCAAGCGCAATCTGAACAAGATCATTGCATATCTTCAGAACATCCCTTGGAAAGCCTCCTGTGATTTCATAAATATAATCCACTGTCTCGTTTGTAAACGGCTTTATGTCCTCTCCTCCTGTGTCCTCTATTCTTCTTTTTATAAGTTCTCTGGTTTCAGGCTTGCTCAGGTTTGTGAGGTCAACCCTTGTTGTTATTCTTCTCATAAAGGTTTCCAGCTTCTGCTTCAGCGTGCTTTCAAACACAGGAAGTGCTGCAAGAACAATGGAAAGATTGTTGGTCTGGTCTGTTATTGCCCTGAGCCATTCCAGGCTTTCAAGGGATGCCTCATGCGCCTCATCAACAAAAAGCAGGCATTTCCTGTTTCCAAGCCTTTTGTTCATAACCTCGCTCAGTTCATAGAGGCCGGCGCCATTGCCTCTTGATATTAATCTTTTCAGAATCCCTGGTTTTGTTATTTGGCTGAATATCTCTGTCCAGTCCTCCGGGTTTTTCGGGGGCTTTGGAAGGTAAATCACATTGTCAACATCACTGAACATGCTCTGGAGATGTTTGAGAAAGGTTGTTTTTCCAGAGCCTGTGGGACCAAGAAGCAGGGAAAACTTGCCTCCTGAATTCAGGGAGTATGTTATTTTATTCAGTTCGCTGCCATAGCCGACAAAAAGCTCAGGAAGAATGTTGAATGTAAAGGGGTTTGATTTCCAGTTAAATAGCTCCATGTACTTTTCCTGTCCGGACATAAAAACACCAATCCAGTTTCACCTATATTCATATAATATTATAATTTAAATGTTTTTCGGTATGTGAAGATTCATATGAAGTTGTTTCCTGGTTTTCCTGTTTTTGTGAAGTTTTCATGAACATATATAAGGCAGCGGAAACAAAAACAGGATATGAGGCTGTTTGTTGCAGTGGACCTGGAGCCTGAAATAAGGGACAAGATAGGGCAGCTTATAGAGGATATGAAAAGCAGGGAGTTTGATGTGAAGTTCACAAAACCCGGGAATCTTCATTTCACACTGAAGTTTCTGGGAGAGGTGGAAGAGGGGAGGATACCTGAGATTGAAAGCAGGATATCAGATGCACTTAAGGGGGCAGAACCCTTTAAAATCAGCATAGAAGGGCTTGGGTATTTTGGTTCACATAACTTCATACGTGTTATATGGCTTGATGTGAAGTTGGGAAGAGAAATGCTTGTGGAACTTTCCAGAAAAATGAAGGTTCTGGACTATATAAGGCCTGATGATTTTGAGCACAAGCCGCACATAACAATAGGCAGACCAAGAAGCGGCAAAAACAGGGAGCTTCTGCTCCGGGAAATAGAAAAAATGAAGTTTGTGAAGTTTGGAGGGATGGATGTGAAGTTTGTGAAGTTAAAGCAAAGCATTCTGCAAAAAGACGGGCCTGTTTATTCTGATGTGAAGGTTTTTGAGCTGGTTTAATTGCTTATTCTTTCTCATCATCCTCAAAAATCAAAACTCATTTATATCAGCAAGAACATCTTCAAGCGGTCTTGCATTGAACAGCTGCATATTGCAGTATCTGTTTGCTCCTGCCTGATACATTTCACCAACAAGTTTAACAAGTTCAAAAGGCAGGCGTTTTGGTTTTCTTCCCACAAGCTGCTTCAGGTTGTCCTTTATAAGAATATGGAACAGAATTTTTGTTGCTTTTTAAATCTTACCGGTTTATATGATTATATGCCTGAAAAAAGAGAATGGAACTTTAGCGGTGCTGTGAACAGGGACAAACTTAAATTAGTAGAAGAATGTTACATACTTCAGCTTGGCTCTGTTAAGGTTTATTTCTCTGCCGAGCAGGCATCTCTATTGGATGATATTGATTCATCATTCAGCATAGATATCAGTGCTGTGATAACTGAGAGTGACGGCTGGAAGGAAGCTGAATACAGAGGGGAAATAGATTTCGGTCCTTCAGAGGAAAGGAAAACCCTTTCCATACAAACAAAAAACAGGACAGGAAGGGATGGAAAACCGGAGGTGTCCGGCACAATTGTGAAATATATAGAATGACTTATGGACTGCTCTGTTTAAATCCTTCCGTTTGGCATTCCGTTCTTCATAACCAGCCTGTTGTCCACCCACAGGTTGCCGTTTTTTCCTTTCATTACCTTTATCATGTCCAGGTGGGAGGATGCCCTGTTTTTTCCATGGTATGCACCTGTGTTGTTGCCTATTGCTATATGAATGGTTCCGAAGATTTTTTCATCCACGATTATCGTGCCTATGAATTTTGCGGCATGATTGGTTCCTATTCCAAGCTCTGCTATCCTGTCCTTTTCCCCTGTGTTGGAGTCAAGGAATTTTTTGAACATCTGGTTTCCCTTTTTGTTCCCTGCCTTCCATTTCACAACCCTGCCGTTCCTGAACCAGACCCAGAGCCCACCCTTTATAAATCCTATGCCGGGAAGGTTTACAAAATCAAAGTATATTTTGCCGTTTGCTGAATGTTCCAGCGGTGCAAGAAATGCCTCCCCATCAGGCACATTCAGCCCTACATCACCTCTTTTTAAATCCTCTTCATCTATTATGCCGTCTGCAACAAGAACAGGCCTGCCCTTTATTGAGAGCCTCAAATCTGTTCCGTCATCTGCTGTTATATGAACATTGTCACCTGATTCAAGGCCCTTTCTGTAGTATCTGCACAGCCTTAGTGTTCTCTTTGTGTATGTTTCAAGGAGCGAGCTGATATAAACCTTTTCATATGTTTTTTTTGGCACAAGATAATACCTTCTGTCTGTCATCTCCACAGGAAAGCCGACAAGGCACCATCTCACGCCTCTCCTGTCCTGGATCTGCATAAGCTTCTGGCTTGCCGGGGCTCCAAGCAAAAGCCTTTTTTCAAATCCCCTGCTCCATTCCCTGTCCTGCTTGTCTCCAATATAAACCCTAACATCAATCTGCTTTGCAAGTATTTTGCTTATTTCAGGCAGCTCTGTCAGCGTATGCTCAGGCGTCAGCCTTAAATGTGTTCTGGAGTCCATATCATTGTCCAGGCCAACAGACACATGGCAGCCCCTTTTCCAGCATTCGTTCCTGAATGCCTTTGCAAGCCTTACGCATCTTGGGTCTGTCTCTGTATAAACAAGCCGAATCAGCTCCCCGGTTTCTGTTTTAAGCCTGTATCTGCCTGAAACAGATTTGTAAACAAGCGGGCCGTAATCCAGGTCCATCAGCTTTTTTATTTTTTCCTGGTCTTTTTTGGAAAAGCTCTCAAGGCTGAATTCCCTTTTTCTGATAAGCATGTTTACAAAGGCAGCGCCAAACCTTTTCTTTGCCTTTTCAATCCCGGGATTTGGCTTTGTTTTTATCCTTATGGCATCTGCAATCTTTCTGGCAAACCTTTCATAATCAAGCTTAACCATAGAAATCAATATTATATTTTAATCAAGGTTTCATATAAAGCATTAGGTTGTATAATGTTGCCTCCGTATATCCGCCGACTAAAGTCGGCGGTTTTCTTGGCGAGGCAACAGCTGCTGAACCAGAACCATACATCTACTGTTTGAAAACAATGGTTTTCTGGTTCGGCATAATTTGGTGTTGTTATGGCTGTTGTGAATCCTGGAAGCTTTGACATAATAGGGGATATTGCTATTCTTGAGATTCCTGAAGGAGAAAATGAGAAGAAGCTGGCTGAAGGCCTGCTTAAAATTCACAAAAACCTGAAAACCATATACATGAAGGAGGGTGAGAGGGCAGGAGAATTCAGATTAAGGAAGCTCAGGAAGCTGTGGGGAAACGGGCCTGAAACCATTCACAGGGAGCATGGCTGTGTTTTTAAGATGGATGTGACAAAAACATACTTCTCGCCAAGAGAAGGGACAGAAAGGCAGAGGATTGCAGGGCAGGTAAAGCCCGGGGAGGATGTTCTGATTATGTTTTCGGGCATAGCGCCGTATGGTATAGCTGTTGCAAAGAAACAGCCCAGGGTAGGGCATGTTTACTGCATTGAAAAAAACAAACATGCACACAAATATGCAGAGGAGAATGTAAAGCTGAACAGGATGAAGTACCAGGTTATTCCTGTTCTTGGGGATGTCAGGAAAAGGTCAAAAGAGTTTTACGGAAAAATGGACAGGATTGTCATGCCTCTGCCCGGGGAGGGGTACAAATACCTGCCTGTGGCAATAAGCTGTCTGAAGCCTGGAGGGGGGACACTGCATTTTTACTATATCAGCATGGAGAAGGATATGTTTTCAATGCCTGAAAAAATCCTGGAAACCCAGGCAAAAATGATGGGGAAAAAAGTGAAAATCCTGGGGGAGAGGAAGGTACTGCCATACAGCCCGAAAAGCTGGAAGATATGCCTGGACTGCAGGATAAGCCAGGATTCAGTGGTGGTTTGAATGAGGGTTGCTGTTATGTATTCTGGGGGGAAGGATTCCAGCTTCACACTGTATGACTGCATAAAGAAAGGGTTTGATGTAAGGTATCTTGTAACGCTTGTGCCGATAAACCCGTATTCCTATATGTTCCATCATCCCAATATCCATCTAACAGAGCTTCATGCAAAATCCATGGGGATAAAGATTATAGCAAAAGAAACAAAAGGCGAAAAGGAGGCTGAGCTTAAGGATTTAAGGAATGCCCTTGCAGGGATAAGGGATGAGATAGATGCTGTGGTTGTGGGAGGGCTTTCAAGCAGGTATCAGGCAGACAGGTTCGGAAAAGTATGCAAGGAGCTTGGACTCAGGCTTGTTGCACCCATATGGGGACTGGAGCCCGGGAAGTTCTGGAGGATGCTGCTGAAATCCGGTTTTGAGGTAATTTTTTCTTCTGTTTCAACAGAGGGCCTGGGAAAATCATGGCTTGGAAAAAAGGTCACAAAAAAGGTGCTGGAGGAGCTTGAGGAGAAAGGCAAAAAATACGGGTTTGACATTTCAGGCGAAGGCGGGGATTTTGAAACCCTTGTGCTGGACTCTCCTGTATTCAGGAAGAAACTTATAATACTGGAGGCAAGGAAGGTCTGGAGGCTTGATTCAGGGGTTTACAGGATAACGGATGCTGTGCTGTGCGACAAGAAGAGGCTCAATGAGCTGAAAACTGAATACAGAAAAAGGAGAAAAGAGATTAAAAAAAGGCTGGACAACTTCAGGAAGCTGTGGCTTGAGTCTGACAGGGCTGTGTTTGCAGAGCTCTGCTTTTGTCTGTGCACCCCCCAGTCAAAGGCCACTGCCTGCAACAGGGCAATAAACAGGCTTGTTCTGAACAGGGTGCTTTTTGAGGGAACAGCAAAAGAGATTGAGAGCGGCTTAAAGGGGGTGAGGTTCCGGAAAAACAAGGCAAAATGGATTGTCATGGCAAGAAATTTGTTTGCATCAAAGAATAGATTTGAATTAAAAAAAAGTATAAGGGAGGATGATATACTGAAAACCAGGGAATGGCTTGTGAAAAACATAAAGGGTATGGGCTACAAGGAGGCATCGCATTTTCTGAGAAACATAGGATTCGGAAGGGATGTTGCCATACTGGACAGGCATATAATGAAAAATCTGAAGGCTTTGGGTATTATAAAAGATATAACAAAATCCCTGACTCCTAAAAGATATATGGAGATTGAGAAAAAAATGAAAAGTTTTTCAGGGCAGATAGGAATTCCCCTGGACGAGCTTGACCTGCTTTTCTGGGCAGCTGAAACAGGGCATGTGTTCAAGTAAGCTGTACAAAAACTATTTTATTTCTTTTATTACTTTCCTCAGCATTTTTTTGATATCATCAAGGTCCTGCTGCATGTTTTCAACCTCTTTTTCTGCCTTTCTGTTTATCATGTAGTCCCTGTCTGCCTTTATTCTGTCTCTTTCTTCCTGCCTGTTCTGGCTCATCAGGATTATAGGCGCCTGCACAGCAGCAAGGCAGGAAAGCGTGAGGTTGAGAAGTATAAAGGGCCATGGATCCCACTGGAGAAACCATGCATACAGGTTGAATGAAATCCAGACGCCTATGTAGAGAAAAAGTATGATTATAAATGTCCAGCTTCCGCAGAAGCTTGTTAAGGCATCTGCTGCCCTCTGGCCAAAGCTTTTTGGTGGGGGCACATAATGCCTTGCAATCAGGCTTGCAACCCTTCTCTCCATTTCTTCATCTTTTTTGATGTTTTTTTGGTTCTCCGCTTTCTGGTTTTTGGAAAGGTTCATATTTATTATTTCTTTTCTTCTTTATATTAAGCTTTTCTGGGCAGCAGTTCTTCAGTTTAAAAATAATGTTGCCTCCTTGCAACTTGGTTCGGCAACAGCTGTTGAACCAGAATCATACATCCACTGTTTGAAAACAATGGTTTTCTGGTTCAACATAAAAAATTTATCTTCAAATTTATATCATGGATGCAGACATATATGGAGGGTTTCTGGATATTCCTGAATGGATGAGAAATCCAGAGCAGGAGCTTGGATATACCATTTTTAGCATGGCTGACTGCGCAATGAATGACTGCGGCTGGAATGAGCCAGCAGTAAGGAATTATATCTCGAATATTGTATTCGGATTTACATATGCCGAAGGCATGAGGCCTGTGATTGGGACATTGTTTGGCGAAATAAAAACTGAAAACATATATGATATTTTCCACTCGGCAACCGAGCATATTGAAATGCATGATATTATTAGTGCTGTCAGAATGTTAATGAAATGCGGGGACCTTTCGCTTTTAATGGGGGGCCTTTATCCTGCATTTGCCTCCAGAACAGGCAAAACCATAATGGGGGATTCAGAGCTCATGTACAGTGATATGGGCAGGATGGCATATTCAAGAGCTTACCGTATAATGAGCCTGAGCGGAAAATCCGGAAGTATAATAGAGTGCATAAGAAAGCTTTCTGATAATTTTGACATATGCCTGGATGTTATGGGTATGATAGGGGTGTGGATAACAGACCCGGAAAAATGGAAGGAAAGGCAGAGGGAGGAAGATTATTATTAATTAACTGGTTTAAGGCCCTGTGCAATTGGTTTCTTTTAATATCCCTTTAATTTGACAATACAACAGGAAGGTTAAACCTTCCTGGGGTACATCTTATTCCAGAAATGCAAGATACCCTTCTTCGCTGATCTGCCTATAGAAGCAGCTTTTTCTTGCTTCTCCGTTTTCGTTCTTGGTGTGACAGGCGCCGCCCCTTGGCTCAACCAAATAAACGAGTGCGTCCTGGTCACAGTCAATTAAAACTGCGGATATCTTCATTGTGTTGCCGGATGTCATTCCCTTGGTCCAGAGCTCATTTCTGGATGTGCTCCAGAATGTGGCAAGTCCTGTTTCCAGTGTTTTCTGCAGTGCCTCCGAATTGACATAGGCAAGCATTAGAATCTGCTTTGTATGCACATCCTGAACTACCACAGGCAGAAGTCCTCCCCGCTTCTCAAACTGAAGCATGAGCTGGTTTCCCTCCTCAATTTCTTTGTCTGTCATTTTTTTCTCCTTTCAAAAAACGGAGAGGCTCCTGCTTCAGGGCAGTTTCGCATCTCGCAACCTGAAGCAGGACTTGCGGGACTGATCAAGCCCACCTCTCCATGTTTTTATTAATTATTTTCCTTGGTGGTTCTGAATCTTATCCTTGTTTGGAGCGAGCGGATGGGATGGGTCCGCTCACCGTTTTTCTTTTTCGGCTTTTTTTGCCTTAGCAGGGTCCTGCAGTTTCTGCACCTCTTGTAATGCCCTCTATTAATATGTCCGCATGAGGAGCATTCTATCCTGGGTTTGCAATTCCTTCGCTTCGCACCTCTACATTTTCCCATCACGACCTCCTTTCCGGGAAAGAAACAGAATTCTATCTCTATAGTCCTGTATTCAAATCCGGGCTGTCTTAACCAAAATGAATTGGCCAAGACGGACAAAGTCCTGCCGGCAAATGAGTGTGGAGCATGAAAGTGTTGTTACTATAAAAGAAATACATTTAGCTTTATAAATTTTTTGGATTTTATGGAAAATAAAGCCCCGGGAGGGATTTTCACCTTTCTTTGGGCTCTTTTTTAAGAAAGTGCGTTGAACCCTCAACCTACCGCTTGCATGAAATGCTGCCCTGATTTGAAAGCAGCGCTCCTACAAGGCGGTTGCTCTTTAAGGCAATCCTCCGTATAGAGGCAAAGCACCATTGAGCTACCGAGGCATATTATGCTGAACCAGAAAACCATTGTTTTCAAACAATGGATGTGTGGTTCTGGTTCAGCGGCTGTTGCCGAACCAAGTTGCAAGGAGGCAACATTATTATCTTTAATACATAATCAATTTATTAATTTTTGGATTATCCAAGCATCTTGTCCAGAAATCTGTTTATTTTTTCCCTCAGGTCATCAAGTGTTCCTGTGTTTTCAATAACATATCTCGGGTATTTTTCTGTTTTAAGCAGCTGTTCTGTTCCCCTTTCCAGCTCCTTTTTGTCCCTCCATTCCAGCTCCTCCGGGTTTTTCGGGTCTCTTGTTTCCCCTCTTTTTTTGAGCCGCTCAAACCTGGTTTTCTGGGGCGCCTCAACAACAAGCAGCATTATATTGCCTATGCCTGCAAGGCAGTCAATCTCCTCTATGTTTCTGGGACCTTCAACGCAGACCAGGCCATTGTCCGTGTCTCTTATCCTGTCCAGGATTCTTTTGGCAGGAGCATCCATGCCCTCCTCCTCTCTCAGCTTTCTGGAAATTTTCTCCTGGTTTTCAATTGTAAGCTCAAGTCCTCTTTTCAGTACCTCCTCGCGGATAACATCGCCTGTTCTGAACATGGGTATGCCCATTTCTTTCAGTATGTCAGAAACAGCTGATTTGCCTGCTCCGGGAAGTCCCACAACAACAATTATTGTGCGCATGAAAACCTCTTTTTTCTTTAGGAAATATTTATGTCCAACATCTATAAATATGAGCAGGTTGCATGGAACAGAACATTCTTGAGAGGCTTGAAAGTATAAGCAGGGAGTCAGGCAGGATGTTCAGGGATTACCCAAAAGGCTGCTGCTGGGTGGTTTCCGAGCGCGTTTGGCATGAGCTTGGAATGCCTGTTGTGTACGGGTTTTTCATGAAAAACGGTACTGCCTATGAGCATTACTGGAATTACAACCCGGATTTAGATGAAATTATTGATTTAACTGCATGCCAGTTTGAGCCTGAAATTCCCGGCATACTTGTTCTTCCCAGAGAATCCCCTGAAGCCAGAAGAA
The DNA here is from genome assembly GCA_017609225.1 of Candidatus Aenigmatarchaeota archaeon. Lineage (GTDB taxonomy): Archaea > Aenigmatarchaeota > Aenigmatarchaeia > QMZP01 > QMZP01 > JAFCEK01. The sequence continues at coordinate 11,930 of JAFCEK010000014.1, forward strand.
TGTACATGGAATGGTTTGCTTCATCATAATGTTGCCTCCGTATATCCGCTGACTAAAGCCGCGGTTTTCTTGGCGAGGCAACAGCTGTTGAACCAGAACCATACATCTACTGTTTGAAAACAATGGTTTTCTGGTTCAACATAACTCTGTCAAAAACCACATTTATATCAAGAAATCAAAATATAATCATGGTTGTTGGAGAGCTTATAGGGCTTGGAAAAGACATGCTTGCCCAGATTATGCAGCTTGACACTGTGCTGATTTTTGTGATACTTGTGATAGCAGCTGTTATAGGTTACAAGATTCTGAAGTATCTTATGAAGGCATTTATCGTGGGCATTGTGTTTGGAGGGATTCCCATATTTATGACCTTTATGGGATATCCCATGGACATAAGCTTTGCAAGCATATCTGGCTGGGCAGTAACAGGCATAGTGGTATTTCTGGTTTATCATACAATATCCACAACAATAAAGGCAACAAAGTTTATTCTTTCCCCTTTTGGCTCAAAGAAAAAAGAGAAGGTTGTTGTAAAGGAAAAAATAGTGCATGTGCCTGCAGAGAAAAAGAAAAACAGGAAATGATATCGCCTTTATGTGTCCGGACCAAACTTTAAGTTTTGATTCAGCATAATGTTGCCTCCGTATATCCGCCGACTTAAAGTGGCGGTTTTCTTGGCGAGGCAACAGCTGTTGAACCAGAACCATACATCCACTGTTTGAAAACAATGGTTTTCTGGTTCAGCATAATTTATGCAACAATCTCCTCCTGAAGGAAATTCTCATCCCTCTGGAGCTTTATGAACGCATAAAGATTTACCTTGTTTCTCTGCAGCACCATGTTTTTTGTTACTGAGCCAAAGGATATGTTCATTTCAAATTCATCCGGAACCATGGTGAACACACTGGAATTTATTTCATTGTTTTCCAGCTCAAGTGTTGTATTGCTGCCTGAAACCCTTATGCTTAATGTGACTGCTGAGCCAAGATGGTTGGCTGCGGTAACATTAAGGTTTGAATCTGTCCTGTTTTCTGTTACTATCCAGAGGCTTGTGTAATTTACAGAATGTTCCAGCATTGCGGCTTTTACAAACGCTGTGAAGTTTTCCAGGGTGTTTATCCCTCCTGTGCTGTTAAGCCCGAAGTTCAGCGCTCTTGGAAGCTCCTTCTGTATGTTTTCCGAAAGGTATGAAAGGTCCCTGGATGCCACGGAAAGCTTTGGGCTGGACAGCGGCAGGCCCAGAAAGAAAAGCAGACATAAGAGAAATGTGCCCAGCAGGAAGAACTGTGCCTTCATTTTTCCATGATTTTTTTTCATATCAACCCCTCTTTAATCCTCCCAGAGATAGAGCTTTACCTCATATGGCTCATAGGAATTATAGCCTGAGATTATGTATCCCCCTGTCCAGACATTATCTGCGCTGGGTGCCTGTCCTGCGCATGTTCCGCCTGTATCGCATATCTGGATGCTGTGGTTATATGCCGCTATGTCTATCTGGGAATTCAGGCCATTATAATCCAGGGCAACCGTGTAGTTTCTCAGCAGGTCCTGCCTGTCAAGATTATGAAGAATAACATATGCCCTTGCGTTAATATCTGGGGAAGGCGTGCTGAAAAGGTAAACAGAGCCTATAGTAACAAGGAACGCCATTAAAACAATGCCTCCAATCAGTGCCTCAACCAGATACCAGAAACCCCTCATGATTATTATTTAATTCAGGAGAATAAAATACTTGATTGATATGAAGCTGCTGGATATTTACAGAAAACTGCTTTCGCATTTCGGGGAGCAGAACTGGTGGCCCATGATAAGGGGGTTTGACCCGCCTGAATGGGAGGTATGCATAGGTGCCGTACTCACCCAGAACACAAACTGGGGCAATGTTGAAAAGGCACTGGAAAATTTAAGGAAGGCAGGCATGGCTGCTGTTATTGATATTGCTGAAGCGAAAAGGCAGCAGCTTGAGAAACTGATAAAGCCATCAGGTTTTTACAAACAGAAGGCTGAGAGGCTGAAGCTGTTTTCTGATTTTGTGCTGGGCTTTGGCGGCTTCAGGGGATTCAGCAGAAAGGTGAAAAGGGACATGCTCCTGAAGGTTAAGGGCATAGGACCTGAAACTGCTGATTCCGTTCTTTTGTATGCCTGCAACAGGCCTGTTTTTGTGATTGATGCATACACAAAAAGGGTTTTTTCAAGAGTTGGAGGCATAAAGGGGCTGGAAAACCTTACCGGATATGAGGACTGGAGAAGGTTTTTTGAATCCAGGCTGCCAAAAGATGCAAACCTCTACAGGGAGTTCCATGCCCTGATTGTGGAGCTGGCAAAACAGTACTGCAAAACAAAACCTGTCTGTGAAAAATGCCCCTTAAATAAAAATTGCAGGAAGCATTTATAGGATAAGAAGCTCTCCAGGATCTACTGGAACAAATTCTGATGTGCTGGTTTCCCTTTCCGGAATACTTTTCGTTTCATCTGTTTTTGCAGCGTTTATTTGCCAGCACGTACCGTATTGTGTTCTCAGGGTTTCCTCTATGTTTTCGGGGTACTCCTGCATACCAAAGAAGCTTATCCTGTATGCAGGGCCATTCTTATCAGAGAAGAGCTCGGCTGTAAAACCCTTTCCCAGATAACTGAAAAGTAATGCAAGCTCATTCATACCTGCTATTTTCTGTTCACCATCCCCTTTCAGTATTGCTGTTCCTCTATACCTATGCAACTGCTGCATCTCAACACCCTGAAGATAATGTTGCCTCCGTATATCCGCTGACTAAAGCCGCGGTTTTCTTGGCGAGGCAACAGCTGTTGAACCAGAACCATACATCCGCTGTTTGAAAACAATGGTTTTCTCTGGTTCAGCATAATTAGCAGTAAGTTTTTTAAACCTTAAATCTCAGGAACGCTGCCACGCCGCCAAGGTTCAGGAATTTTTCAGCTGATTCATGCCCGCCTGATATAATGAAAAACCTGCCCCTGTGCCTCTCCACTGTTTCAATAAGCTTCTCGTATTTTTCAGCCTTTTCCTCTGATACCAGCAGGGTTTCCACTGCCCCCATCTCTGCTGCCTGCTCTGTCTCCTTTGGGCCATAAACAACAGGGCCGTCCTTTGCTATCTCTTCAAGCAGGTTCTCCACAAGCCCTGTTTCCTTTGATATTCGGTTCTCTTTCAGGATTTTGTTTCCGGAGCGCTTTATCACTTCCTGGACCCCTGATTTTCCTGTGTGCGAGGCATACTCCAGTATTATTTTTCCTGCAAGCTCCGGGTTTGCCTTGTCCAGGAATTCAAGCAGGTTCTCCTTCTCAAATCCCGGGCCTGCAAGCACGATTGCCTGGTATTTTCCCATTGCGGATTCCAGGGTTTTTTCAATTTCCCTGTAGTATTCTGTCCTGTCTTCGCTTTCCAGTTTTTTCCTGTATCTGACAGTGCCCATCATCCGGATTCCGGAATCTGTTAAAGATGCAAAGTCAGCCTGCTCCCTGTCCAGAACGCATATGAAAAGCAGGGGCTGCCTGGTCCCTGCCTTTTTCAGTCTGTCCAGCTCCCGGGGCTTCCATTTTTCCTTTTTTATGGTCAGAATGAGATTTGGCTCAGCCAGGATGCTGTGATATGAGCTCAGCTGTATATCCTCCGGGCCTGAAACAATGGGGCCTCTCAGCCTGAGCCTTCCTGTTTCCCTCTCCAGTTTCTCCAGCTTTATTTCAAGTGTGACAGGCTTTCTTTCTCCCCTGCCTATTTCCTGGCCTCTTTTCACTGTGGTTCTCCTGAAGGTCCTGGCAGTAACCAAATCCCCGGGATTCAGGATTTTTTCAAGATGCCACAAGTCATCCGGGTTTTCAAGCCTTATCCTCACAACCCCATGCCTTATGTCCTTTTTCAGTATTTTCATAATATCTCCAGCCCAAAACAATCCTGTTATTTATAAAACTTTACACAATATAATAATATCATGCTAGGGAAAATGAAGGCTGTGGATGATTTTATTTATGTTCTCGTGATTGCAATAGTTCTGATAGTGGCTTTTTCTGTTTTTTCCGCAATAGTTCCATACTATCCTGCTCCAGCACCCGGGGCAGGGGAAGCAGGGCTTAATGTGACAGAATATATAGCAAACTTTAGTGTCGGGACAGTGGGATTTTCATCTGATTACCAGGCAAAGTCAGCATCATTCGGCTCATTCAAGGTTGGGGAAACCCAGAAGGAAACGCTGAAAAGCATGCCAAAGATTGTTGTTTCCAGGGGCCTGCTCACAGGTTCCCAGAAGGAACACTTTGTGATAAATGTTCCGGATTATTACATGGACATATCAAGGGGGGTTGAGCTGGATTTCAATGTGTATGACACAAACAGGTACGGAAACCTTGTAATAAAATGGAACGGAAGGGTTGTTTACAAGGACAGGGCGAACCCGAGAGGATATACACTCAGCATAGGGCCTGAATATGTAAAGGAATCAAACTCCCTGGAGATAGAGTGCGAAGGCCCTGGAATGCTTTTCTGGGCAAGCACTGTTTATGATTTGAGGAACTTCCAGGTTTACATGAAATACGGCCCTTCCAGGATTTTTGCATTTGATATGATGCAGAGCGAGCTGCAGGCATTCAACAGGGCTGAGCTCAGCTTTTATGGCTTCGGGGATTCAGGAACGCTTTCCATCAGGGTTAACGGGGTTGAGGTCTGGAACAAAATGCCTGACGGCTCCGAGGTTGTTGTGTTCAATTTCAGCACAGGCCCGATAAACCTTGGGAACAACCTGATAACCCTCGCAGCAGACAATGGTGTGTTCACACTGGAAAATGTGGAGCTGAAGATATTTTTGTCAACAAACGAGATAAGGAGAAGCAAGAGCTTCGGGATAACAGGGGAGCAGTATGAGCTTATGCTTGGCGGGAGAAGGGCTGAAATGAAATTCTATGTGGAAAGCATACTCAGGGGAGGAACCCTTTCGGTAAC
>JAFCEK010000015.1 GCA_017609225.1 Candidatus Aenigmatarchaeota archaeon
GGTATTGCATGGGGGTTGAATATTATATCAGGAACAACACCCGAACTTGTGAAAGGCATATCCTCCTGAGGAACCAGAAGGCTTACCACGCCCTTCTGCCCGTGCCTTGACGCAAACTTGTCACCGAGTTCCGGTATCCTCTGGTCTCTTACCCTCACCGTAATCAGCTTGTTGGCATCTGTTGTTTCAGAAACCATTACTTCATCAACTATTCCCTTTTCGCCATATCTTATTACAACAGATGTTTCCCTTTTGTTTTCAATATCGCTTGTAAATTCCTCGCTTGACAAAAATCTTAATGGAGAAACCTTTCCTACAAGAACGGAATCAGATTCCACCACTGTTTCAGGGTTTATTATTCCGTCTTCTCCCAGGTTTTTGTATGCATCCTCGCCTCTGTGGCCCTTTATTCCCATTTCAGGTATCTGTATCTCATCCTCCTGGCCGCCCCAGTATCTCTTTTTTATGGTTTCATAGGTTCTGAAATAGAAGCTTCTGAACATGCCCCTCTCAACAGAGCTTTTGTTAATAACAATTGCATCATTCAGGTTGTATCCGTCATAACACATGATTGCAATAACTATATTCTGGCCCTCGGGATATTCATCCAGTATATTGCTTACCTTTGTGGTTACCAGAGGTGCCTGCGGGTAAGCCATAATATTGGATTTTGTGTCCATTCTGAGAAGGAAATTGCTGGCCATAAGGCCTATTGCCTGGCCAACCATTTTCGCACCATAGTTTATCCTGTCCCCCCTGTTGTATTCAGGGTATGATATTGTTGATGCGGACAGCCCGAGCATGGATATGGGATCAATCTCAAGGTGCGTATGCTCCTTTGTAATATCACCCTCTGTAGGTGCAATATATGCATTCTCTTCCTCGTTTGCATCAAGATATTCAACTATTCCATGTTCAACCAGGTAGTTCCAGTCAATGCTGCCGGTTTCAAGCTTCTTCAGAATTGCAGGCGTAAGCTTTGATTTCCCGTTTTCAACAATTATAAGAGGCCTTCTTACCCTGCCGGGCTCTGTGGAAATTCTTACCTCTTTCAGTTTGGGATGATATGCTATATTCAGCTGGTCTGTTATGATTCCCAGCCTTCTCTTCTTTTTTATATTATTAACAAACTCTATAGGATTGTCTACTGATATGACAAATTTTCCATTAAAGTATACATCTGTTTTTTCTGACATATTGACTGCCTCCGTTGGCCTGAGCAAACAGCCTGCCGCTATTCAAGCGGAGCCAAGCTGCTGCTACTTCCCGGCTTCCCGGTATTTTCCCGCACTGCCGGCATTTGCTGCCGCATAAGCGCGAGATTATTTGTTTTCCAGCGTGTTCAGCAGTTTTTCATTTTCCTTCTGATCCAGCCCGGGTGTTATCTCAGTCATAAGGGCCAGATGCTTTCTCAGCCCTATTGAGGAACCTTCAGGTGTTTCCGCAGGGCAGAGCCTCCCGTATTCTGTTGGATGGATCTGCCTTGCCCTGAAGTGCTCCTGAGTGGATGTAAGGGGTGAGATTATGCTTCTGAGATGCGATATGGTTTTGATGAAGGAGCTTCTGTCCAGCCTCTGGGATACGCCTGTTCTTCCCCCAATCCAGTTGCCTGTTGCAAGGCTTGACAGTATCTGCTTTGTAACAGCATCTGCCTCTATTATTCCCTGGATTGAAGGCCTTTTGCCTCTTTTAACAAGCTTCTGGTAGTTGTAGCTCATCTTTGCCATCAGTCCCCATCTTCCCAGAAGTATGGACCTGAAAAGCTGGCCTATAAGCTCTCCTGACATTAAAAGCCTTTTGTTTGAATAATGGTCAATATCATCTTCTGAAATTCTCCCCATGGAAAGCTTTATTGCCTTCTCAACAATTCTTGAAAGCACCATTGCCTTTTCCATTCTGTTTTCCGTGTTCTGGCCTATATGCGGAAGCAGGTATCTGTCAAGAATCTGGTTCACCCTTTCCTTTCTGTAATCCTCAGCAACCCTGAGCTTTTTCCCTATTATTTCTATTGCCTCTTCCGGGTTTGATGCCTCCTCCTGGTACAGGTTTATATAGAGGTCATTCAGTATCATGGGGTCCTTTGATATGCAGTCGCATATCTGTTTGTCTGTTTCGAGGCCAAGTGCCCTGAGAAGCGTAATAATGGAAAGCTTTCTTATGTTTGCAAAGGATATGGTTATCTCCCCGTCAGGCTTTCTCTCTATGATATGCCTCTGCTTGAAGCCTGATTTCTCGGAATTGATTCTTATGGAGATGTTGCCATCAGAGTCCTTTTCAAAAATCGGTTTGTTTGAAACAATTTCCTCAATGAGAACAAGAACCCTTTCCGTTCCGTTTATTATGAAATATCCTCCGGGGTCGTCCGGGTCTTCCCCGTTCTTCACAAGCTCCTGGGGGTTCATTCCATATGTGGAGCATAGCTTTGATTTGACCATTATAGGCAGGTTGCCTATATGAACCCTCTCTGATTTTTCCTGTATGCCGTTTACTATGGGTGTTATTTCAATATGAATCGGCGCGGAATATGTCAGGTTCCTTATTCTCGCCTCGTTAGGAAATATCTGCCTTGTTGAGCCGTCTGCCTCCTTGACAATAGGCCTTCCTATCCTGACCTCCCCGAACTTTAGCTTTAAATCCCCCAGCTCTGGATTCATCTCTATAACATCAATCTCATCTATTATATTCTGAATACCAAAATCAATAAAATTGTTAAAACTCTCAATCTGGAAATTAATCCAGCCTTTTTCCTTCTCAAATCTATGAATTAAACTTGTATATCCCATTCTATCCCTTGGACCCCTCTGAACTGGTACAGCTCAGACGGGTGCATGACCCCTGCTCTATCAGATGCACAGGAGCCTGGCATGGCAGCTGTTTGCACAGCGCCATCCATAGCAGAGCTCCCAGGTGGTATCCAGGGAAACCCTGCCCACAGGATTGTCTGCGGGTATCCAGGATATCCCGCATGTTTGATTAATATTATGTTTTTTTCTGTTTATATATCAATCAAACTAAGATTTCGCAACAATCCTATAGTAAATGGATATGCCCGCGGTGGGTGATTCTCTTGTTATCTTTATCAGGTCCCCGGGCTTTGCATTCAGCTCTTTCAGCGCGGGGTCTGAATCAAATATTACAGGCATCTGCTCCTTTGTTACACCCAGGGATTCCATTATTGCCTTTTTCTCCTGCGGTGCTACCACTTCATGTTTAGGCACCATCTGGTGCTCAAGCACTTTGAATTTCATGATCATCAGATGTTAAGTTAAATGCCTGCAGGTATAACTTCCCTGTTCAGCTTTACAGCAAATATTTCAGGTCTTTCTTCATTTAATTCTTCTATCCTTTTTTCCATTCTAGATATCATTTCATCAAAAACGGGTTTGTGTGCTTTGTATGTGTCTTCATCAACAACAAAATGCGGTGTAACTCTTTCCATCACAAGAGGTTCTGCTATGAGCAACCTGTTTCTTTTTATACTTTCACCCGTTTCTGTAACATCAACCATACCATGTGTATCCCCAACCCTTGGATATGTTTCTGTTTTTCCATCGGTTATTAGAAGCATGTATTCACCTTTCTTTAATCCAGCAATTTCTTCAGCTGCTGACCTGGCTATTGATTCAAATTCTGTTGCAGCTAATGGTATATTTGGGTCAAGCTTTTTTAACTTTCTCCTTAAATCTTCTATTTTTTTAATATCATAATCTTCGGGAAATGCAAAGACAATATAAGATGGCCTGCATTTAAGGTTAAGCAAATCAACCAATCCTTTCTCTTCCAGTTCACTGCTAAAGTCAGATTCGTTTTGTGGTATCAGTCCTAACAGCCTGTCACTAAAGAAGTCTCTTCCGCTTACACCTGCACCGCCTCTTTTTATTGATTCTGGTATATTATGAGGCCTTCTGACCACAACTGTAAGTGTTTCAACACCATCTCTTGGATAACCAAGCTTTCTGAGGTCTAATTCACTTAATTCAGCAACATAATCCTTTTCTTCCGGATATGGGAGCATTGTAGCTGCCCAAATATCATAAAATCCGCCTGTTTTTATATGACCATCGGGTATGTATACTTTTACTCTTCCATCTTCTCTGTTTGTGTACTGCTCGGTGTCTCTTTTCCAGAATCTCATTTTCTCAAAACCTCAAGGTCTTTAACAAGATTTGAATGTATGATTTCCTTTTTGAACTGCTCTATGGTTCCGTTTTTTTCTGATGTGTCAATTATGACATCCCATTCAGCCATCTTCCCCTTAACCAGTGTTCTGCTCTCGCTCATTATTATGTTAAACCCGTAATCAGAGAGTATGCCTGCAATCTTTGCCAGTGTTCCTGGAATATCTGAAATTGTAAACCTCAGCTCTGCTGTTTTGTCTTTAAGAAGAGGCAGTATTTTCACATACCCCTTCTCCTTGTCAGATATAAGCACCATCTCTGTTCCATCGTCTGCATCAAGAAACTTTCTTATATGAATGGGTATCAGTATCCTGCCCTTGGAATCAACCCTTACTATGTTAGAATTCCTCATAAAAACACTACTCCCACCTGAAATCCCACTTAACTAATTATATAATAGGGGAAAGGTTTAAATAGTTTTCTTGTTTTTTGGTGGGATTTGTGGGAAACTTTAAATATAAAAAAACAATTATTGAACATAGATGTTTATTTAAATAATTTTTTGTTTTACATTTATTGTTTGATGGTGAAATTGGTGTTTAATATGCCCAGAAAATTAAGGTTTGGATTGCCTGTTGGCTCTCTTAATCATCCTGAAAGATGGGATACGAAGGGGTTTTTGGATAGTGCTGGACTTTACACATCAGGATATGAGCCGGGGAGCAGAAGTTATTATCCAAGATTTTTAGGTGAAGGAACAGAGTATCTGGAGGCTGTTGCTGTCAGGCCTCAAAGGGCTGCCCAGGAATTATGGGCAAAAAAGAAGGGCTTCTCATCGGAAGGCCTTGATATTGCAATTGTTGGCAGTGACTGGGCTGAAGAAGGTGAGGCTGCAGGTTATCCTATCAAACAATTAACATCCCTTGGTTATGGAAAGGTTACATTGTATGCTGCTGTTCTTGAAGATTCCGGATTTGAAAATGTATCTGATGTTATAGAGCTAACAAAAAAACAGGGAATCATCTGTCAGACAGAATATGTGCATCTGGCAGCAAAGATGATTCTTGAAAATCCTTTATATAAAGAACTGCATGATGAGATGCCGCCCCAGATAGAGTATGGAGGCAGGATTATAAATGAGTCCCAGCGTCCAAATCCCAAGGTAAGAATTGTTTATTCAGAAGGTACAACAGAATCAGCACTTCCCTCCGGGTTTGCACACATAATCATTGATAATATGCAGAAAGGAAGGACTGTAAAGGAAAACCGCCTGAAAATAATAGATGAGCTTGGGAACTCGTTTGCAAGGTTGTATGCAGGCCCGCATATAACAGAGGAAGATGAAAGATGGGATATGGTGCAGTATGTTAAGAATTTGTTAAGAGGAGCTGCGCTTGCCAGGAGATATATTTACTGCATTTTTGATTTTCCCCGGAAAAAGAAAGGTGAAATTTTAAATTTCATGAGAAAAAACAATTTGTATGAAATTAAGCCGTTTGTGCAGGAAGAAAAAAACGGGGATGGCTGGTGCGAGACAAAAATACTTGTTCCCAGAGCAAAGGAATTTGCTGTTGTTTGTGGACTCTCAAACTTAGGGGCTAAGGCAAATGTAATCACAGAACCAAAACTGATTGTTGATATTCAAATGACTGACGAAGAAATAAATGAATTGCTTGAGAGCGATACGGGAATATAAAGCAAATATAATTATTGGGCCCAGAGGGATGTTCAGCTCCGCTGAATGCATGCCTCAGCAGAGTGTTCGAATTCGAGGCCTGCAAGGTTGCCCTTGCAAACTCCCTCGACACCCGGGATTTCTGCCATCGGGTCAAAGACCCTGCACATGCTTTTAAATGACTTTAAAAGCTTCACCCGGCTCTCCCAAGGGAGAACTCAACCGGTGCTCTATTACCCGATTTTGCTCCAGGCTGAGCTATGGGCCCATGTAAAGTCTTAGACTGCTTGGGTAGGTTGCATGAGCAGTCGTAGTGTTTGAGGTCTTAGACTGCTTGGGTAGGTTGCATGAGCAGTCGTGCCTGCTATGAAGTCTTGAACTGCTGCATGTTCTCTTGGTATTAATTGTTAATGGTTTTTATACTTTAATGCTTTCAGTTCTGTATTATTTATTTATATATAATTTTTTCATGTATTATAGTGTAACTAGCCCAGATGGTGTAGTGGTTTAGCATAAGGCCCTGTCACGAGCCTCTCTTTACGGACGCTTTCGCAGGTCGCAAAGGGGGCTTGCAGACCGGCCTTGACCCGGGTTCAAATGCACTGCTCGCTGCGCTCGCATGTGCATCCAGCATGCTGAATGTCCCGGTCTGGGCGTAAATCCTGAGAAAACTTTATAAACCTGACTGGCAATAAATTTCTAGGCGGCCAAAGAGGGATGGTACACCTGTTCCCATACATCCTTTCTGTTCATTGGGCCAGCATTCAAAAACAGAGAGTATGGGGAAATTCGAACACAGAAGTTAAACATCCCTTCGGTCTGGGCTGTACTGGCTTCGGTTGGGAAACCCAGATCGCTGCCGTTTTTATTGTTTCTGGTTTTCTGCATTCAGTTTATTACTGTAATCTTTAATAGGGATTCAGTGTAATAATTAACATATATGAAAAATCCTGATGTGCTGGAAGGGGCAGGAAAGAAGGTTGTTCTTCTTGGAAATGAAGCAATAGCAAGAGGTGCGCTTGAGGCTGGTGTTGGCTTTTCTGCATGTTATCCCGGAACCCCAAGCTCTGAGGTTGGCATGACACTTGCATCTGTTGCAAAAAAAGCGGGTTTTTATTTTGAATGGAGCACGAATGAGAAGGTTGCATTTGAGGCATGCGCAGGGGCAGCGTTTTCTGGTGTGAGGGCTCTGACAGCAATGAAGCATTTCGGACTGAACGTGGCAAGCGATTCTGTTTTTCCTGTTGCGTATGTGGGTGTCAGGGCTGGTCTTGTCATAAATGTTGCGGATGATCCTTTTGGCCACAGCAGCGGTCAGAGCGAGGAGGATGCAAGAAGGTTCGCAAGGATCGGCAACATACCAATGCTTGAACCGTCAAATACGCAGGAATGCAAGGACTTTACCAGAACTGCATTTGAGATATCTGAAAAATATGAAATCCCTGTTTTCCTCAGAACAACCACAATGGTCAGCCATTCGGTTGGAACTGTCAGGCTTGGGCATGTGAAGAAGCCAAAAACAAAGGGAAATTTTGTGAAGGATTTTGAGCGGTATTACTGCATAAGACCAGTCCTTCAGAAAATGCATGAAAGGATTCTGGAAAAAGTTGAAAAAATAGAAAGGGAATATAACAGGCTGAACAGAATTGAAGGGAACAGGAAAAGCAGGACAGGAATCCTGGCAAGCGGCGTGTCATACCAGTATGCCAGGGAGCTTGGACTGAAGAATGTAAAGATAGGGAAGCTTGGACTGACATTTCCAATATCAAGGAAGTTTGTTTCTGAATTTATAAGGGACCTGAAGGTTCTGATTGTTCTTGAGGAGCTTGAGCCCATTGTTGAGGATTTTGTAAGGGCTGTTGCAAAGGATGTGAATCCAAAGCTCAAAATATACGGAAAGGATATTCTCCCGAGGGTTAGCGAGTACAGCACAGAACTCATAAGGGAGAGTATTGCTCCCATACTCAGAATCAAAAAGCCTGATTTCAGGAAGCAGGATATCCAGCTGAAAAAAATGAAGCTGCCTACAAGAAAGGCAGTGCTCTGTCCTGGATGCCCCCACAGGTCAACCTTTTATGCAGTTAAAAAGGTTCTGGGAGAGAATGTTGTCTGGGCAGGGGATATTGGCTGCTATATTCTGGGCATATTTGAGCCGTTTAAGATGCAGGACTTTGTAATTTCAATGGGCTCCAGCATTGGCATAACACATGGCATAAAGAAGGTCAGCAGGCAGAAGGCTGTTGTGTTTATTGGCGATTCAACATTCTTTCATGCGGGCATGGCAGGACTGGCAAACATGAAATACAATGATCCAAATGTGCTTGTGGTTGTTATGGACAACAACATCACGGCAATGACAGGTCACCAGCCGCATCCCGGAACAGCATTTGGCCCTGCAGGCGAGCCCAAGCAGCCCATAAAGATAGAGGATGTTGTGAGGTCTTTTGGCATAAAGAACATAAAAATCGCAAATGCATTCAGCCAGAAAGAGCTTCAGGCAGCTGTCAGGGAGCTTGACAAAAAACCAGGCATCAGCGTGCTGATTTCCAGGGGTATGTGCAGGCTTCTCCTGAAAAAAATCCTGAAAAGGAAGGGGCAGAGGTTTCCTGTGTTTGAAATCAATCCTGCTGAGAGGAGAAGGCTTGATGTTCTGGATAAATTCGCATGCCCTGCAATACTTAAAAGGAAAGGGAAATATCACATAAATCCTGATATGTGCTGGGGCTGCTCTGTATGCTCGCAGATAGCTCCTCCCGGGGCAATAAAACCAAAGGGGGCATGGAAGTGAATAGCATGGTGTTCAATATACTGCTAACAGGGGTCGGAGGAGAGGGTGTTCTGTTCACCTCTGTTATTGTTGCAAGGGCTGCAAACCTTGAGGGATATGAGGTAAGGGGAACCCAGCTTCATGGACTGGCACAGAGAGGGGGGCAGATACCGACACATTTAAGGATTGGCAAAGAGGTTTATTCACCCACCATACCAAGAGGAGAGGCGGATTTGATTCTGGGACTTGAGCCGGTTGAGGCAGCAAGGGAATGCTATTTTGCCAGCAAAAAAAGAACATGCTTTGTTGTGGATACATATCCCATAGTTCCTGTTTATACAAGGCTGCTTAAAGAAAAATATCCCGGCATGGATGAGATAAGAAGGTTTATTTCAGGATTTGCAAAAAATGCTGTTTATGTTAATGCCTCAAACATATGCGCTGAGAGGTTTGGGGACCCGATTTACGGGAACACAATGGCTGTTGGTGTTGCTGTGTCCAGGGGAATGCTTCCCCTGAGAAAAAAATCACTGATTGAGGCGCTGAAGGAAACAGCAGGCAAAAGAGAACTGGAAAACGATATAAAGGCCCTGAGAATGGGCTTTGAATATAAGGAATAGAATTTAATCATTTAATATGAAGGCTTATCTTTTGCTTGGGCTAATGGCTTTGGTTATTCTTATTTCCGGCTGCACAGTGCAAAATCCCGTGGAGCAGCCAAACATAACCATTCAGGAAACAGGAATGAGTATTGAAAATCTTGGGGGGAAATATAACGGGCAGCTTATCACAATAGAAGGGATTGTTACAAGGAACGGGATTCCCTATAATTTTACAAGATATGACATAAACTATACAAAAAACAACAGAACAATGAGAGGATATTTTCTGCCCCAGCTCAGGCCTGTGCTTGAGTGGATAAGGGAAAACACGCCTGAAAATTCTGTGTTCTTTGGCTGGTGGGATTACGGGCATATGATTCAGGGATTCACAGGCAGGGATGCTGTTGTTTTTTCTCCCTCCAGGGACATGCTCTGGAGCGTGTCAAGTGGTACCTGGGATGAGGAGGCAGGGGGGCCGTTTGCCTCAAACGAAGAGATAAAGGATATTGCATCTGCCCTGCTGAGCAGCGATTCTGATGACCTTGCTGATACAATGGAAAAATACAATTCAAGCTATGCATTTATTGCGGAAATGGACAGGGCTGTAATGGTTTACTGGCTGGATTTTTTCAATCAGGACAGGTATGTGGATGCAAAAGCAAGGGAATTGAAAGATACTGCATCAGAGCTTCTCATTTTCAGGATGCTGAATGAGGAATCTGTTGATGGCTTTAACTTGGTTTATGCTGATAATTTTGCAAAGGTTTATGAGAGGGTTTAGGTATAATCTTATACTAATTTAATAATCTATTAACTGGATCCTATTCTGTGATTGATTCTAGATTATAAAATCCAATGAACTAGAACCAAAATTGATTACTCATCTTTTACTATAATAAACCATTTTCTGATTAATTCAACTACATGGTAAGAAGCATACCAAAATGCTGTAAATCCAAAAAATCTAGTGCTATAAACATTACCCTGAAATGAATATTGAAATCCATTCACGGAGTCTAATAAAAATAGTAGAATACTAACAATAAAGAAAATAGTTGAATATAGCAATGAGTTATTAATATTTATTTCATCTTTAAGTGATGCAATAGAGTTTAATAAATTATTTAGATTTTCAGATTTATTTAAAAGTTCTTTATATTCTTTAGGTTCTTTTTTTGCAAGAGATTTTATAGATTTAATTAAATTCTCGAATTTGCTAATATTTTCATTCCATTTTTTAGCCAATAAAGATTCTCTTTTTTCTACAAAATCTTTGCGTAATATAAAGGAATAAAAAATTGCAATAAATGTTAATAATCCTAAAGAAGATTGAATTATTATACTATTCCAAATATTTGATAAGTTAATTACAAAAACCATATGAAACCATGATATTAAAAAGAAAAGTATAACAGATGGTCTTACAAAACCATAAAAAATGGAAGCTAGATTAAACATATTTAGATATTTTTTTTCTTGTTTAAATATCTTAACGTGGCATGTTTTGAAGATGTTTTCTTGTCTTTTATTTTTTACATACAATTCTTAATTTATATAATATTATCGCTTAAAATGTCCTTTATACAAACTATAGACTTTAAAATTATATTTTTATGGGCCCAGAGGGATGTCCAGCTCCGCTGAATGCATGCCTCAGCAGAGTGTTCGAATTCGAGGCCTGCAAGGTTGCCCTTGCAAACTCCCTCGACACCGAGGTTTCTCCTTCATACCGGAGCTCAGATGGCTCTTAGATTTTCATTAAGAGCCTCGTGCTCTAACCAGATTTCCCGCTTCCTTGCGGAAGCCCTCAGGCTCCTGTAAGAAAAGCTCTGAGCTATGGGCCCATGTATGCAGCAGTGTATTGTTTGCTGCACTGTCTTAGGAACCACTGGTCGTTAGCACCAGTGAATAGGTTTTGGAAATCTTATTTATAAATTACTTTAATAGTTATATTGTATTAATAAACTTAAGGTGATTGGTTTCCCTGAAAAATCAAAGCAGAGAAAAGAGAAGCAGAAAAAACTTCCTGCTGCATTTCTGCCAGAGGTTAATATAGGCCTTGTCGGGCATGTGGACCATGGCAAGACCACGCTTACCGAGGCATTAACAGGCAAATGGACAGACACGCATTCAGAGGAGATAAAGCGCGGTATAAGCATAAGGCTTGGATATGCAGAGGTTACATTTTACAAATGCCAGAAATGCAGGAGCCCGGGATGCTATGGAACAAATGACAAATGCATAAAATGCTTCGGAAAATGCAAACCAACAAGGACTGTGAGCTTTGTGGATGCCCCGGGACATGAAACACTTATGAGCACTGTTCTTTCAGGTTCTGCGCTTATGGACGGGGCTTTGCTTGTTATTGGTGCTGATGAGCCATGCCCCCAGCCGCAGACAAGGGAGCATCTCACAGCGCTGGAGATTGTAGGGATAAAAAATATTGTTGTTGTCCAGAACAAGATAGATATTGTGGATAAAAAACAGGCAAAGGAAAACTACAATCAGATTAAGGCGTTTCTGAAGGGCAGCATTGCTGAGAAGGCTCCTATAATACCTGTTTCAGCCCAGCAGAAAATCAATATAGACGCACTGATACAGGCAATTGAGGAAACAATAAAAACGCCAAAAAGGGATTTGAAAAAAGAGCCAAGAATGTTTGTGGCAAGGAGCTTTGACATAAACAAGCCCGGAACGCCAGTAAAGAAACTGAAAGGTGGTGTTATAGGAGGTTCACTTGTGCAGGGACAGCTTAAGGTTGGGGATAAAATAGAGATAAGGCCCGGGGTAAAGGACAAAACAGATGAATTCAGGCCTTTGGTCACAAAAATAACAGGCCTCCAGAGGGCTATGCAGGATGTGGAAAAGGCAGGACCTGGCGGACTGCTTGGCGTTTCAACAAAGCTTGATCCATCTCTCACAAAATCAGACGCGCTGGCAGGAAGCATAGTCGGGATTCCGGGAAAACTGCCCCCTGTTCTGAACGAGGTTTCAATGAAGGCAAGCCTTATGGAAAGGGTTGTGGGCTCCAAGGAAGAAATTAGTGTGGAAGAGATAAAGACAGGCGATGTTTTAATGCTGACTGCAGGGGTTGCAAGAACAGTTGGTGCAGTAACATCTGCATCAAAAGAGAAGACAATAGTAAAGCTTAAGCTTCCTATATGCTGTGAATCCGGAGACAGGATAGCAATATCAAGGCAGGTTGGCGGCAGGTGGAGACTGATAGGATACGGGGAAATAATTTAATGATTTTGGTATTGGGGTGAAAAATGATTAGCAAAAAATGCAGGAAGCTATAAACAGGCAGATAAACAGGGAGCTTTATTCGGCATACTTTTATCTTTCCATGTCTGTATATTTTGAGTCAGAAAAACTGAAGGGGTTTGCAAACTGGATGCGCATGCAGGCAAGAGAGGAGACAGGGCATGCAATGAGGCTTTTCAGTTATATGGCTGAAAGGGGCGGCAGGATAATTATGCAGGATATTGAGGCGCCTCCAATAGAATGGGATTCAGCCCGGGATGTGTTTGAGCATACACTGAAACATGAGAAAAAAGTAACGGAAATGATAAACAATCTTATGGGGATTGCGAAATCCGAGAATGATATTGAGGCGCAAAAAGCCATAGAATGGTTTGTTAATGAGCAGGCAGAAGAGGAGGAGACAGCCGAGAAAATACTAAATGATATAAAGGAAAGGGGTTTGCAGGAGATTGATAAAGAGCTGGCAGAGAGAAAATAATCCGTACATAACAATTGTAGCATAATGTTGCCTCAGTGTATCCGCCGACTTAAAGTCGGCGGTTTTCTTGGCGAGGCAACAGCTGTTGAACCAGAACCATACATCCGCTGTTTGAAAACAATGGTTTTCTGGTTCAACATAAAAAATGGAGGTATTAAATGAATGAGACAATACAAAACCTGGCAAAGGCATTTATTGGCGAAAGTCAGGCAAGGAACAGGTACAGCTTTTATGCAAAGGCTGCGAAAAAAGAGGGGTTTGAACAGATTGCAGAGATTTTTCTGGTTACAGCTGAGAATGAAAAAGAGCATGCAAAGTGGCTGTTCAGGCTAATCAATGAGCTGAAGGCAAAAAGCAGCGGGAAGCTGGATGAGATAAGGGTTGAGGCCTCAGCACCAACGGTTCTTGGCACAACAGCAGAGAATCTGAAGGCAGCAATTGCAGGGGAAAACTATGAGCATACAAAGATGTATCCCGAATTTGCAGATACAGCTGAAAAGGAAGGGCTTAAGGAAATAGCTGACAGGCTCAGGGCAATCGCTGCGGCAGAAAAGCATCATGAGGAGAGATACAGCAAGCTTCTTAAAGAGCTGGAAGCTGGAACCGTGTTCAGGAAAGGAAAGGAAGTGGAATGGGTGTGCAGGGAGTGCGGATATGTGCATACAGGAAAAGAACCGCCGGAGAAATGCCCTTCATGCAGCCATCCGAGAAGCTTTTACCAGGTTAAATGCGAGGAGTATTAGATATTGCACTGCTGTTAGTTTAGCCAAGGGGGGTTTTTATATATGACAGAGAAGAATCAGGTGTATAAATGCAATATATGCGGGAATATTGTGGAGGTTCTCCATACAGGGAAGGGGGAACTCGTCTGCTGCGGACAGCCAATGGAACCGCTTGAAGAGAAAACAGAGGATACAGGCAGGGAGAAGCATGTGCCTGTAATAGAGAAAACAGAAGGCATAGTAAAGGTCAGAATTGGTTCAGTTCCGCATCCAATGGAAGAAGGGCATTATATTGAATGGATAGAGCTGATCGCAGACGGAATGGTTTACAGGAAATTCCTGAATCCCGGGGAAAAGCCGGAGGTAGAGTTCCATACAGAAGCGGAAAACATAAAGGCAAGAGAACACTGCAATATACATGGTTTATGGGTTTCAGGCTGATTTCTCAGAACCAGGCTTTGATTTTCCCTTTTCTTTACTGGGATTTATCCTGATTTTCTTTTTCTGCTTTATAATAACTGACTTTTTCTTTGCTGTTTCTTCAGGGTGTTCAGCTTTGTCCGGTTCTTCTTTTTTGTCAACACCGCATATATATCTTGCTATCCTGTCAGCAACATCCACCTTTGTTATATCTGCTATCCTCATCCCGGGATTTATGTTCACCTCTATTACCTTTGGGTTTCCATCAACAACTATATCAACCCCTGCTATCTCTGCACCCATAACCTTTGCGGATTTTAAGGCAAGCTCCTCAATCTCGGGTTCAAGGTTTTTTATTTTAACCCCCCTCGCTCCCTTGGCAAGATTGGACCTGAACTCATCTTTTTTTCTTGAAATCCTCTGCATGGCTGCAACAACTTCATCATTTATGACAAAAACCCTTATATCCCTTCCACGGGTTTCTATGTATTCCTGGAAGTAAATCATCTGGCCCAGGGTTCCCAGGGTATCTATTATGGATTCTGCCTCTGCGTTTGAATTAACCTTCATCACGCCCTTTCCATACGAGCCTGACAGCAGCTTTATCACAACAGGCTTTTTCATGCTTTTTATTGATTTGACGGCTGCCTCAGGTGTCATAGCAAGCCTTGTCTTGGGGGTTGGTATACCCCTTTCCTGGAGATACTGTATCGCGCTGAATTTGTTCTTGCATATCCTGGTTGCTTTGTAAGAGTTCACAACATGTATGTTCATTTTTTCCAGGTGCTCTGAAATGATAAGACGGAAGTCAAGCATTGTGGGGGTTGCACTGCAGCCCCTGAACAGAACAGCATCCAGCTTTCTGAGCTTGAACTTCGGATAGAAAATATTCCATTTGCCGGGTATGGCAGCAACCCTGAGGTCCTTGATGTCAAAAAGATATGCATCTGAATACTTTTTCATTTTTTTGAATATAGTCTGGACTGATTTGAGTTCCGGATTGTGCGTTATGAGACCAACTTTCTTTTTCATAGTTGTTTAATGAGATTGAGGGTTTAAATATAATTGAATTAGAAATTATATCTTTGTGTTTATATCTTTTTTTATTTTCTGGTAAATTTTTTCAAATGATATGGATTTTATGTTGCAGACTGCCTCCCTTTCCTTGAATTTTCTGACAATTTTTTCAAACATGCTGTATACTTCCTTTATTGATTTCTCGAGCGATTCCCGGGTTTCTTTATCATATCCGCCCCCGTCTATGTCTGTTTCTTTCAGCCCAAAAATTTTCCTGAGTAAGGCCTCCAGCATTATGTTCAGTTTCTCCAGGCATCTGATCATCTCATAGTCATGGCTGACTATTTTTTTAACCCATTTTCTGGAAAGAAGTTCCCATTCGCAGTGCCTGATTTTTATCTCATCAGAAAAAATCTCAACATCTGTTTTCAGGTTCTCCAGCGGCTTGTTCATTGATTCTGCACCTATCTCATAAAACAGCTCTATTATGCTGAAAATCCTGTCCTTGGTTTCTTTCAGTTTTTCATCGAGAACATTGCAGAACTTTTCATCTGTAAGCATTGCTGCATGCCTGTCTTCATAGCTGTATCCTGATACCATTCTTTCCATGAATTTGACTTCTTTGAACATCTCATCCTTTACCTGCTCCCATGTTCTGACCATGCAAAATACATTCTCCTGATTGATATTAAGATTTTGGGTTTTGTAGAATAAAAATTGCTGCTTATTTTTTCCTGATTTTTCTGAAAAAAATCCTATAAGCAAGATAAGCAGCAATAATTATTACTATAACTATTCCTGCAAAGCCTACAGGATTTGCTGTTATGAATCCCAGGATTCCCAGACCTCCCATGTAGATGCATGTCTGTATTTCATCCGGTTTCAGTGCATCCGTGCCGCACTCATTGATGTCAGTGCAAACCCTTGTCTGGGTTCCGTTTGGAAGGCAGTCCGACCAGTCAGTGCATGTCCAGTTTTCTGTGCATCCGTATGTGCATGGCTGGCTCAAATCAGGTTTCATTGTTTCTGTTCCGCAGTT
>JAFCEK010000066.1 GCA_017609225.1 Candidatus Aenigmatarchaeota archaeon
TGATAGAGAGATTCAGAAAATCGGGATTTAAAGGAAAAGCCATATTGATTTCAGCTTTTCCCGATCTTGTCAATCCAATGGAATTAAACCGGCTTGCAGTGGACCACTTCTTTGTTAAGCCTCTGGAATTGGGGGAATTGACTTATTCTATAGATTGTCTTTTGACTAATATAAACTAAAAGAGCTTATCCATGGATAGAAAAGGGGGAGAAAAATGAATTCGAGGGTGTCCTTATTCAATAAAAAGAAGCATGAGTATGCTTTTAGCGGCAGCCAAAACAAAGATGTGAAAAAGTTCAATGAGCTGTTCAAGGATTTCATCGATGAACACAATCAGAGGGAAAGCGGAATGTCAAAACAGGATTTCCTGAGTAATTTCCTTGAGTACTTCTGTATAAAGAATGAAATCTCGTTTCATGAACTCATGGACCAGCTGGAAAGAGCTTTTTTAGTCAGGATTTTGTCTGAGATGAACGGCAGCCAGAAGCTGGCCTCAGAGATGCTGGGAATCAATTACACCACTCTTCATGAGAAAATCAAAAAACACGGGATTCAGTTCAAAAAAAGATCTATGTGAGGATTTGATATTTATAACCAATCCGTATAATTTTAAAGAAACGAATGAAAAACAAACTTTTTTTACTTGGGGTTTTATTCCTTCTCTTTCCGGTAGGAGGAAGGACCTTCCCCTTACAGTCTGCGTTTGAAAAGGGGAAAATCATAGACAAGGTAGTATGCCAGCATTTTCCATCTCAAAGCTATGCTCTCTATTTGCCTCAAGAATACACTCCGGACAAATCATGGCCTATACTTTTTGCTTTTGACCCTTCGGCCAGAGGAAAAGTGCCGGTCGAACATTTCAAAGAAGCCGCTGAAGAGTACGGTATCATTGTGGTGGGTTCCAACAATATTAAAAACGGCCCGTGGGAAGAGATTTTCCAGGCAATGCAGATCATATGGGATGATACCGAAAACCGTTTCAATATAGATAAAAAAAGCATTTACAGCACTGGTTTTTCTGGAGGAGCCCGGGCAGCGGTTATATTTTCCCAAACGATCAACAAACCAGTTGCGGGCATCATTGGCTGCGGTGCTGGGATTCCCGTAGGATTTAAGCTCGATGAGATGAAGCCGTCTGTGTATTATGGAACGGTAGGGATCGCTGACTTCAATTACAGAGAGATGGTCATGCTGGACAAACACTTGGACCAGGCAGGAATCAAACATTATATCCATTTTTTTGAAGGAACACATAGTTGGCCGCCTTCTGATGTGTGCCTTTCTGCCCTGGAATGGATGGAAATAATGAGAATGAAGCAGGATGTCATTCCAGGAGACAAAGAAGAAATAGATAAAGTTTATGAAAAAAAGATCCATACTGCTGAGAATCTTGAGGCACAAGGAAAAATTTATTGGGCTGTTTTGAGCTATCAAGGTATATCCTCACTCTTCAGCGGACTTAGAGATATTTCCGGGATAGAAGATAAAATAAACCGCCTGGAAGAGAGTGAACCATATAAGCAGTTTATTCGAGACGAAAATGAACGTCAAAAAAGAGAAGCCAGTATCATAAGGACCTGCGGTAACATTTTTAATAATATTGAAAAAACACCTCAAGACTATAGTGACTTTGAAGAGCTGTTCACAAAAATGGAACTGGATTATCTTTTAGAGGAAGCGCAAGCAGAAAGTCGTTTGGAAGACCAAAGCCTGGCGGTGCGTCTTCTGCACTTAATATTTGTGAGGGCAGCTCAAACCGGAAACCAACATTTAAAAAACAACCAGCCCTCTAAAGCCGTGATTTTGTTTGAGATTGCTGTTAAGGCTAGTCAGGGAAATAATGATGTCCACAAGCTTGTATTGTTCGATTTAGCTCAGGCTTATGCCCTGAATAAAGATAAAAAATCAGCGCTTGAATATTTAGACCTCGCAGTCAAAAACAACTTTAATGACTTATCCGCAGTCCAGAACAGTCCCTATTTTGATGATTTAAAAGAATCACGGAAATATAAAGATATTCTGGAGAGAATAAGAAAAAAACAATAGAGTCACTGATTGTCATTTATCGGCATGTTTTTTTAACCAATGCTTATTCAGGAGGCGTTTTGTGAGGAATTTCTTATGAAAAAGATACATATTATAATTTTTCCCTTGTTAATGATATTCAGCTTGATATTACCTTTCATTCTTTTTTGCAGTGAACAAAAAACAATAAAACCGGGCTTAGGAAATCCCTATGTCCATCAATTGAGTGAAAATGTCTTGGCAATAACCGGGTTGTATCATACGGCCATAGAAAAAGGATTCACAACCAATGCAGGAATTATTTTTACATCAGAAAGCGTTATCTTCATTGATTCAGGACAAACCATTGCGTCAGCAAAGTTTCTCTGGGAAACTGCCCGGGCACACATGAAAGGCTATAAGAAAATTTACCTGATTTTTACTCACCATCATTCTGACCATGTGTTTGGGATGCGCATTTTTAAAGACAAAGGGGCTGAAATCATCGCCCATAAAGAAGTTGTTGATGAGCTTCAGGGTGATAATGGATTTTATAAGAAGTTTATTGCAGATAAAATGGGTTGGGGTTCAGAACAGGCTGATGAAATATTGGGTGATGTCATCCTTTATCAGCCCGATAAGACCATTGAACAGGATACAGTACTTCATATTGACGGAGATGAAATCCATCTTTTAGTCACTCCGGGGCATGTTCCTGATGAAATATCAGTTTATCACCCTTCATCCAAGACCCTTTTCGCAGGTGATACCATCTATGAAGGAACAGCCCTGGCGACTCAGTTTGGAGGACCGGAAGAATGGAAAACATGGATAAGCCAGCTTGAACGTCTGAAAGAACTCGACATCCTCAATATAGTTCCAGGTCATGGGAAAATTTGTTCAAAGGATGAAATCGACAGAAATATCAATTTCTTAAAAGAAAAATTAAGGAATCAATTTATGCATGTTAAAGATTATGATGTTACAAGCGATAAACAATCCGAAGCTCAATGCGGCTATGCATTGATCAGCGGTCAGCAGTTGTTTAAAAAAATTATTGATAAGGAAAAATTCACTTTAATTGACTGCAGGCCTCCCGAAGAGTATGAAGCTGGTCATATCCCGGGAGCATTGAATGTTTCCATAGATTC
>JAFCEK010000016.1 GCA_017609225.1 Candidatus Aenigmatarchaeota archaeon
GCAGAGATGTCTCTCGTCTCCTATACAAAGTAAGAGACAATATCTGGTTCAACAGCTGTTGCCTCGCCAAGAAAACCGCCGACTTTAGTCGCGGATATACGGAGGCAACATTATAGCTTTTTTCCCAAACAGCCTATAACCCTCCCCCATCTGTTTGCAAACCAGTTTCCGTAATTAAGCCTGACCCACCATGGCCTTGCAGGATTTGCTATACCTTTTCTTATCATTCTTCTTGACCTGAGGGCTATTGGAGTAAAAAGCCAGAATAAAGAGAAAAGAAACTCCCCACCAAGAACATTGCCCGGCTTCAGTCCGGCTATCTTCATTCTTCTGACAAGCTCATTTTTTGTGTATGGATATTCCTTTCCATAAATCCATACACCTGTTTTTTCAGCAATGAATTTTCCAAGCCTGTAAGGCGGGCAGTTGCTGTGGGGTATTATTAACAGAACATTTCCGCCCTTCCTTGCAGCATTTGCATGTATATCAACAATCTCCTGCCTCTTTGGATAAAGAAAATGCTCCACAAGACCCTCGCTATGCACAAGATCAAACCTGTTTCTGAAATCAGAATCAAAAACATCCATCCGGACAAGCTCTCCTTCCAGCCCGAATTTGTCAAGCGTTTTTTTCACAAGCCTCAATGCCTGCCTTGAATTATCCACAAAGGTAACCTTTGCACCTCTCATTGCCATGAATATGGAATTGATACCGGTGCCGCATCCAAATTCAAGAACAGTTTTCCCTTTAAGATCAAAGCCATTCAGCAGCATCTCATAAAATCTCCATATATAAGTTTCTCTGCTGAAATCTATGCCTTCTATTCCCTTCCAGATTTCTGACCATGTCATATTATCAGCTAAATCATATCCTGGTATAATCTTTCCAGTTTTTCTGCAACATTTTTTATTGAATGTTTCATAACCATAGATATTGAATTCCTTCCCATCTTTTTTCTCAGGTGGCTGTCCCTGAGTAGAATCCTGATTTTTTCTGCAAGCATTTTTGGATTTTCTGCATTAAAAAGAAATCCGTTTTCCCTCTTAACAAGCTCTGGTATGGCTCCTGCATCTGCACCGATCACAGGAAGCCCTGAAGCCATTGCCTCAAGAATCACAATACCCTGCGTCTCCACAGGCGAGGCGGTTACAAAAAAATCAGATGATGCATAGTATTTTGGCAGTTCCTGATCCGGAACAAACCCTGCAAACAAAACAACATCTTCCAGGCCGTTTTCCCTTGAGTACACCTTCAGTTCATCAAGGGCAGGCCCTCTTCCTGCGACCATAAGCCTGAATTTCTCCCCTTCTTCTGCAAGGATTTTTGCAGCCTTCAGAAGGATTAAAACATTCTTTTCTCTTGTAATTCTTCCAACATGGATTATCAGCGGCTCCCCGTCAGGACAGAGCCTGCATCTGAAATTTTCATTCCTCTTTTCAGGGCTGTAAAGAGAAACATCAACACCGTTGCTCAGTACCTCTATTGGTTTTTTCACACCCATGGCAATAAGCTGTTTTTTTGTTATAGCTGAAGGCGCAGTTACAAGGTCACAATGATTGTAAAACCATATTGTATACTTTCTTGCAAGATCTGACATAAACTGCCTTGCAGGATTTAATCTTCCTATCAATGGAAGGTAAAATACATAATCAGATATGGGGGTGTCAAATGTGCCTATTATGGGCCTTCCAAACCTTCTTGCAAGCTTCTTTGCTACCAGGCCCAGGGACACTGTGCTTCTTGCATGAATCACGTCAAGATTTTTCTTTATCATAAGCTTCCATATTCCGGGGCTTGGCACAAACATTCTGTATTCAGGATATGGCGCAAATACAATGCTTCTGAATCTGTAAACATCATATCCATTAAACCTCTCATAAAACCTTTCCCTTAATCTGTTCCCCACAGTGAATACAGATATTTCATGTTTTCTGGAAAGGAGTTTTGATGTGTTGCAGACAGAGGTTACCACTCCGTTAATCTGGGGAAGGAATGTTTCAGTAAATATTCCTATTCTCATATTTCATGCACCTTGCTTTCGTCATATAACAGTGTTATACCGCTACTATGCGGCAATAACCACCCATTTTAAAACATTTAAAGGCGAGACAACACCTAATTATAATTATGTTGCTTGCACTCGTATTTATAGCAGTTGGGATATCCATTATGTTTTTCTGCCTTTCGCGCAGATTTGAAAATAGTTTGAAAAATAAGAAATTTAAACCCCTCTCATCATTCCCCTTAATTTCAGTTCTTATACCTGCATATAATTCAGAAAAAAACATAAAAGAAACCCTGGAGTCAATAAAAAAATCAGACTATCCAAACAAGGAGATAATAGTAATAAATGATTCTGATGACAAAACACCTGAGATAGCAGAATCATTCGGCTGCAAGGTGATAAGAAACAAAAAAAGAAAAGGCAAATGGTTTGCCCTGAACATTGGAGCAAAAAAGGCAAAAGGGAAATTCCTCATGATTCTGGATTCTGATACAACACTCCAGAAAAAAACAATAAGCACACTTCTCAGAAGCTTTGTTCATTATGAAAACTCAGGTGAGAGGGTGGGCATAGTCGCCCCCAGATACATGGCAAGAAACAAGAAAAACCTGCTGGCAAGGTTTTGTGATATGGAGCAGAGCTTCCACCAGTCAATATTAAAGGTTCAGATGAACCTGAAATCAATACTCTCCATAAGGGGCTGCTGTATGCTGATAAAAAAATCAGCCTTTGCTGATGCAGGCGGTTTCTCTCCAAGCATACTTGAAGACGGTGATTTCTCTGCAAAGGTTATAAAATCAGGATATTCCATAAAATATGAGCCCAGGGCGCTGGTTAAAACAAGAGAACCCGAAACATATGCAGAGCTTTTGCATGCAAAAAGAAGATATGGGAAGGGAACGCTCTATTGCCTGCTGAAGCACAAAAAGCCGTTTCTTTTCAGCATCCAGAGCGCAATATGCTTTTATCCATGCTTTGTACTGGGCCTTGCATTCATAGGAACGCTGCTTTTTCAGAGTCCGCTTTCCCTAACGCCGCTCATGCTGCTTTTTGTGAGCTTCTCATTGCCAGCCATAAGCACAACCACACTGCTCATTGTCCTTGCTGTCCTCTCGGCTGCAGGAATATTACTCGGAACCATGGGCTCTGTATCCACAGCCCAGATAAAAGCAGGCATAATCAATACAGCCCTGCCATTCTTTGCTGTGTTTGTACCTCTTGTTACTTATGCTTATTTCAAGGGCGTATTCTCAGCTGTTTCTGACAAAATCCACAACAGACCGGAATTTAATCTGAATGACTGGTAGGCAGGCATATAACACCAATGCCCAGCACACTGCTATTTTATTAAAATCCCAAAACAAAATATAGATATGGCCAAAACCTATGTTCTGACAGAAGAAGGCAGAAAATATCTGGAGAAGGGACTACCTGAAACAAACCTGGTTAATGCCCTGGAAAGACCCATACCAATCAATGAACTCAGAAGCAAGGTAGAGAATTTCAGCATAGCGCTGCTTTGGGCAAAAAAGAACGGCTGGGTAAGGCTTGAAAAGGGCATATTGTTTCCTGTTAAAAAACCGGAAAAATCAGAGGTATTGGAATCTCTTGAAAAGATATCCAGCGGACATATGATTTCAGAGGAGATGCTTTCGGTTCTCAAAAAAAGAAGGCTTATACAGCCAAAAAAAGAAACCCTGGAAAAAAAGGCAGAGAAGCTGGCAGGAAGGGAAATAACAAATCTGACGCCGGAGCTCATAAAAACAGGCCTCTGGAAAAAAACAAAGCTGAAGGCATATAACATACATGCTGTAGGAGAAAAAATACATCCCGGAAAAAGACATCCATACAGTCAGTTTTTGTGCCAGGTAAGAAGAAAACTCGTTGAGATGGGTTTCAAGGAGATGCCCGGCCATCTCATCGAATCCGAGTTCTGGAACTTTGATGCACTTTACCAGGCACAGGATCATCCCTCCAGAGACTGGACACAGACATACTCGCTTAAAATCCCAAATTCAGGCTCACTGCCAGCCAGAAAAATTGTTTCCCAGGTAAAAGCCACACATGAAAGCGGATGGAAAACAGGAAGCACAGGATGGGGCTACAAATGGGATCCAAGAAAGGCTGCAAAACTTATGCCAAGAGCGCATACAACAGCATGCTCTGCAAGACAGCTTGCATCAGGCGTTGAAATTCCGGGAAAATATTTTGCAATATCGAGATGTTTCAGGCCGGATGTTATAGATGCGACCCATGGTGTGGAGTTTAATCAGACCGAAGGTATTGTTATTGACCCTTCACTAACATTCAAAAATCTGCTGGGCCTGCTTGAACAGTTTGCAGTTGAAATTGCAGGTGCAGAAGACATAAGATTCTATCCGGATTACTATCCATTCACAGAGCCTTCCTGCCAGCTTTCAGCAAAACATCCAAAACTTGGCTGGATGGAATTTGCCGGAGCCGGCATTTTCAGACCAGAGCTTACGCTGCCTCTGGGAATAAAGGAGCCGGTTATTGCATGGGGACTTGGTATTGACAGGCTTGCCATGTTCAAACTTGAAATAAGGGACATAAGAAACCTTTTCACCAGCAGCATAGGAATGCTGAGAAAACAAAAGATATTGTGGTGATTATGCCAACAATAGAAGTGAACCAAAAAGACCTTTGCAGTCTTATAGGGAGAACACTCAGCCTGAGCCAGCTGAAAGAGGCGGTGCTTTTTGCCAAAGCCGAGATAGAATCAGCAGACGGTGATATTTTAAAGCTGGATTCAAAAGACACCAACCGTCCGGACCTCTGGTCAGCAGAAGGCATAGCAAGAGAGATTTCCGGAAGAATGAAAAGGACAGGCATCCCTGAATACAAAACACGCAAATCAGATGTTAAAGTGATAGTGGATCCAAAACTCAGGAATATAAGGCCTTTAACAGTGTGCGCTGTGGTCAAAAACCTGAACATCACATCCCAGGTTCTCAGCCAGATGATACAGCTTCAGGAGAAGGTCAGTCTTACGTTTGGAAGGAACAGAAAAGAGGTTGCAATAGGGGTATATGATCTCCACAAGATAACTCCACCCATCAGATTCACCACAACAACACCTGATGGCATAAAATTCATACCTCTGGAATTCACCAAAGAAATGACCCCAAGACAAATACTGGAGCAGCATCCAAAAGGCAGGGAATTTTCCCATCTTCTGGATGGAATGCATGAATATCCTATTTTTATTGATAACGCGGATGAAGTCCTCAGCATGCCGCCTATAATAAATTCTGATTATACAGGCAAGGTAACAGAGGATACAACAGACCTCTTCATTGAATGTTCAGGATTTAATCCAAAATTTCTCATACATGCCCTGAATGTTATAGTGGCAGCCCTGGCAGACAGGGGCGGACAGCTGGAAACAGTGGATATTCAGCTTCCCGGAGGCAGGAAACTGATAACACCAGACCTCAGACCAAAGAAAACAAAGGCGAATCTGGATTTTATAAACAGAATTTCAGGCCTGAGCCTGACAATATCCCAGCTTAAAAAACTTCTGGAGCAGGCCAGATACAGTGTTGTAAAAACAAGAGGAAAGGAAATAGAGCTTCTCTATCCAGCCTACCGCCAGGATATCATGCATATGGCTGATGTGGCAGAAGATGTTATTATATCTTATGGATACAACAAAATAAAACCTGAACAACCCAAACTTGCAACTATCGGAAGGCAAAATGAAATTGAAACATTCTCTGAAGTATGCGCACAGCTTATGATAGGGCTTGGCTGCCAGGAAGTAATATCCTATATACTCACAAGTAAGAATTCACTTTTTGGCAGCATGCTTCTTCCGGAATCAGATGTTGCAGAGATAGAAAATTATGTTTCCAAAAACTGGAATGTGTTCAGAAACTGGCTTATTCCAGGTCTTCTTAACTTTCTTTCAAAAAACAAAAACCAGGAATATCCCCAGAAGATATTTGAAATAGGTGATGTTGTGATTCTTGACCGGAAGCAGGAAACCAGAACAAGAGATGTGAGGAAACTCGCATGCGCGCTAACTCATACACAAACAGGCTATGAAGACATATCAAGTATGCTGGATGCATTCTTTTCAAATCTTGGCATTTCATGCATGCTTGCCAGAAAAAACCACCCAAGCTTTATTCCAGGCCGCTGCGCCAAGATTCTGGTTAAAGGAACAGAACTTGGCATAATAGGTGAGATTCATCCGCAGGTCCTTAACAACCGGAATCTGGAAAGACCTGTTGTCTGTTTTGAACTTGATTTAGAAAAAATATTCAGTTATATTCACAGAAACAAATAATCAGAATCTCAGCCAGCCAAACAGTTTTTCAATAAGAAAGCTCCTTGGTCTGTATTCTTCTCCGGCAAGCCTGGCAGCTATCTGCCTGAACTGCTGTGCTGATCTTGACCCCGACTTGTACATAACAACGGGCGTCTTGTTTGCTATAGCCTTTCTTACATTGCGATCCTCATGAACCCTTCCTATAATAG
Source organism: Candidatus Aenigmatarchaeota archaeon (assembly GCA_017609225.1). Taxonomy (GTDB): domain Archaea; phylum Aenigmatarchaeota; class Aenigmatarchaeia; order QMZP01; family QMZP01; genus JAFCEK01. The sequence continues at coordinate 6,509 of JAFCEK010000016.1, forward strand.
GGAGATTCAGAAATTCCTCAACATCTGATTCAGAAATTTCATGGCTTTCATTTTTCACCCTGTTAAGCACAACACCAAGATTTTTTGTTTCATACCTTTCTGCAAGCTTTGCAAGCTTCAGCGCATCTGTAAGAGCAGGCAGCTCGGGATTTGTAACAGTTATCATCTCATCTGCTGCCTCAATAGCAGCCTTTGCCTCCCTCCCAAGTCCTGCTGCAGAATCTATAAGAACAAAATCAGCATCGCCTGTCAGCTTGTAGAAAACATCAAGAAGCGTGTCTGTTTTTGGTATCATGAGTTTTTTAAGGCTGACATCAGCAGGAACAACCCTGAACCCAGCAGGATGATAGTAAAGTGCATCCTTAACCACAGCCTTCCGCTTCAAAACATCCTGTATGGTTTTTGGATAAAGAGGAATCCCGAGATGCAGACCAAGGTTTGATGTTGTGAGGTTTGCATCCACAGCAATAACATTTCTGTTCAGTTCGGAAAGAGCTGTGGCAAGATTGGAAACAAGTGTGGTTTTTCCTACGCCACCCTTTCCGCTCGAAACAACAATAATCCTTGTCATGCGCATCCCGTAATTGCTTATTATTAATCTTTCAACTTTTTAAATCTATCATTACAGTTTGAAAAACGGGCCTGGGAGGATTTTCATCCGGAATTCCTTGAGCATCCTGGCTTTGAACCCCCGACCTTCACCTTACTAACAGAGGGCTGCCATATCCAGCCAATATTAGCAGCCAACTCTAGGAGGGTGCCGCTCTATCCATTCAGAGCCAGCAGGCAAACACCTGCGGCCTAACTGAGCTACAGGCCCATGAAATGCTTAGACCACCTGACACAACCCATGTAAGTGGTTGTACATTCCTCAGCTCGAACTGCCTGCTTCAACATACACAGACAGCCATACAACCTATATTAGTAGTATTATTAAAAATTATTTATGAAGCATTGCATAATGGTTTTCCCTGTAATTTTTATTCTTTTTGTTTCAGGATGCACGCAGACAGGCAGGATTGCTGAAAATACAGACGGGATGTACCCCACAGGAAACACTGAAAACAAAACACAAAAACAAATAACAGTACCATGCAAAAACAGCATATGTCCTGATTCCGTCACCGCCTGCCCCGGAGGATATGAGGCAAGATGCAGCAATGTCTGTGTGAATGAAACATGCACATTCTGCATGCCTGACTGCTCTGAACACTATGAACCCACAGAAGAACAACTGCAGGAACTGTCAAAAAAACCGGAAACATTAATTGAGGAAAAACAAACAGAAGAGCCGGCAAAAACTGAAAAGCCCCGGGAACCAGAACAAACACAACCCAAAATAACCCGCATAGAGTATGATCCGGAAGGCAATGACAGGGAAAACCTGAACGATGAATGGATTGAAATAAGCGGATATGGAACTGAAATAACGGGCTGGACAGTTTCAGATGCTGCAAATCATGTATATACATTCCCTGAATTCATTATATATGGAAAAGTAAAAATCCATACAGGTTCAGGTAAGGACAGCAGTACCGAACTCTACTGGAACATGAAAACCCCTGTATGGAATAATGATGGAGATACAGCAACACTGAAAAACAGAAATGGAGATACAATAAGCATTTATGAATATTAAACCAGAATTGGTTTTAACTTCTGCACTCCTCGCACAGCCATCTACCGCCAACATTCCTTAAATCATCGGAATACCCCTCACAGTTTTCGCATATACCGGAAATGGTCTGGTCTGGCTGCGCAACCCTTTCCACCCTTGCCCTGAGTTTTTCTGACAAAACATCAAGAAGCTCTGGAGCAACCAGAAGTATTTCCTTGTCAGAAACAATCCCCTGAAGTTTTCCATCTTTTATAACAGGCACTCTTTTAACACCTGATTTTACCATTTTTTTTGTAAGCTTTAGAATATCATCATCAGGTGATGCGCTTATAAGCCTTCTTTTGCTTTCCACATCCTTGATTTTAACCTTTTTCGGGTCCTGCCCCCTTGCAACAACACCCACGATATCATCATCAGTGATAATATCCACAGGCCTTTGTCCGTCAAGAACAATTACAGATCCAATCCTGTTATTAGTCATTATTTTTGCAACATCAGCAATGCTGAGCTCAGGGTCAACCGTTATTACGTTTCTCTTCATCACATCCTTTACCTTTACCATACATCCACCTATACCTTTTATTACATTTTATGATTTATATTAAATATAAGTTTAAAAACAAATTATTTTATATGCTAAAAAAACCAATGCTCATAGCAGCAATTTTTGTGACAATATTAATAGCATCAGTCAGTGCTATGAAAGACACGCAATCCTTCTGCCCATCAGAATACAAACCATGCAATGTATTTTCATCCTGCGGAAGATGCTGCAACAAAGGATATGAATGCATAGGAGAAAACACCCTCTTTCTGGGAAAGCCAGAAACCCCGGGAGACTGCTCCCAGTATGGTGAAGGCATATATTGTGCATTAGGTGAGCCAGGATGCTATGAATATGAAGAAAAATATGAACTTGTTTGTGCAGAGCCGGATGATTCAAAATGCGAGGAAGGATATGAATGTGTACTGTCCGGGGATGGAAGCTGTATGTGCCAAAAAAAGACAGAAACATCTGAATGTAAATCAGGATATTCAGACTGCAAGGAAAAAAACACAGGAGACCCGTGCATTATTGATGAACGTCATGGTGTATGTATACAAAAACCAGACGGAAAGGAAGGTGATTGTATATGCAAAACAGAGGAGATATGTAATGAAAAGGATGATGATTATGATGGAGAAATTGACATGAAAAATGGCGAGGATGTATGCAAAAACGAAAAACCCAAAATAAGTTATGCTGATTTCGGAATTTTGTATGTCGGAGACATAACAAATACGTTCACATTCCAAGAAAACAAAAAACAAGGAAAACTAATTAATAACTGGGATAATATATTTGCAAAAAAATCTAATATAGAATTTTCTGACAAGGAAACAGATGCCAAAAATATGAGATGCAAGTTTACCACATCTGAAGATAAAGATATAGTAACTGATTGTAAAAATTTTGAAATAAAAGGCAATATGATACCGGAAGACAAGATAAAGAAAATCAATTCCGGTTTTTTAGATAAGTATAAAGAAGGAAATCATGTAAATTGGCCTTTGAAATACCCTCTTGCTTCTAAATATTTTAATTATTTCTTTGGTTTTCAACTGCCTGACACATTTAAAATAAAAGACAATGGCATAGCCAAAAAGGATGATGGCACAGGATTTACAAAACCCAAAGAAGAAAGAGCTGAAACAGGGGAGGTAATATTAACAGATGCACTTGTTTGCCCAACCGGAGATATGGAACTTATAAAAAATCTAGTAGTTGAGATTGAAAAAATACCCAGAGGTGTATCTATTGAAGGTTTTGTTGCCAATTTAAAATTAATAGGCAAAGAGCTTGAGATCGGAAACGGTATGCTTTCAATCATAATTTCAGGTCCAATAGCACTTCATGAGAATCCAAACAAAGAAGATTTCAGGTACACATGTGCCGTACCATCAATTTCCGGTAAAATTATTATTTCGGGCGATGGATATGGAATGAGTTTCTGGCGAAAGATGTTTAAAATTTTAATGGACTCAACAAAATACAAGGATTTAATTGAATTCATAGGCATGAACGAAGAATCGCTTGACAAGATTTATCCCAGAGCACCAAAATTCAAATACAAAAACATGTGGAGAGATTATGTTTGGTGGGACAATCCGGACAATTGGAAATATGTTGAAAATATGCAAATAACATATGAATTTAAATTAACAGGGGGAAGACCCGTTAAACTCATTTTAAAACCTACGACATGTTATTACGTTTTAAATGAGAAATCAAAAGCCAGTCCTGATACCAAAACAAAAAGAGGCAGCTGTCTAGCATTGGGTGTAGTTAAACAAGGCTCGGTTGAAATATTGAAAACAAAAGAAGAAATTAAGAGATTTATAAAATCCTTTATAAAACAAAAAAATTCAAAAGAAAAAGAAATTGATACCGAAAAAGTTGGTATTAAAATTAAATATAAAACAATCCCCGAAGAAAAATGGAAATTGGAATGGGCCAGGGATTTGTTGTATAATTTTGACAGATTCTGCTGTCCTGAAAACACAATAAAAAAAGGACAAACCCTTAGCTTCAAAACAAAGGGAGCTTCTTTCTTTATACTACGGGATCCATTTAACTTCAGGATAGATGGTATTGGATATAAAATAATTTCAAATGATAATCTGTCTAATGCAGACATTATAGTATCTTTTCACAATGTTTCTAATTTAACTAATGAAATATACAGGCTGGAAAACAGTGAAATAGAGAACAATTACAATCTAATATTGCTTGAAAATAAAACTCAAGATAGTACTGACAGGAATGCTATAATCAGTATAGATAATTTTGAAATTAATATAACAAATAATCATGATTTCTCTGTTGAGGTTAGAAAGTTTGAAATAAAAGGAGATCACTGCTTTAATGGCATTCAGGATGAAGATGAAACAGGCATAGACTGTGGGGGAAGCTGTATTGACACTTCAATAAAACAGTCTGATGAGATATGCGGATATGATACAAATAAAGACTGTGTTTTGAATAATTGCATGCCAGAATGCAAGTCAGATGCTGACTGTGAAGATTGCTTCTATTTTAATCCAAACTTTGGGAAAGAAGGTTTCTGCAATTTGACAACAGGACATTGTGACTGCCGCACATATTGTGGAGACGGCTTTTGCTCCCCGGAGGAATTTAACAATGGTTGCGTTGAAGATTGTAATTTTCCTGCAACATGCCTGAATTTAAGGCAGGATGAAGATGAAACAGGCATAGACTGTGGGGGAAGCTGCCCAAGCGAGATTTGCATTGAACGTGAATCAGAAGTTTACAGGTTTCTGAAATATACAAAAAGATGGGTGGATTCTGGCTTTAACATACCGATTTATGCAGATTAAAGCTTTTTTATTTCTTTCATTTTGCCAGGCGCCTGCCTAAAATTTTCCCGCCATTCCCTAGTGTTTTCTTCCATTTCTCTTTCAACATCTGTTGGATAGTTTTTTTGAGCCTGAAAAGATAATACTCTCGCCTTTTTATAAAATTCATTTGCCCTTTCCAAATCACCCATTATAGCAAAATCATCACCCTTTAAATACATTTCTCTTGACCTTTTGCTGAGTTCTCTTGCTTTTTCTCTTCTATCTAAACTTGTTTCACTAAAAGATGTTTTATAATCTTGGGATCTTTCACATCCTGAATTCATTGCCACAAAGGCTGTTGTTAAACCTAAACATATACCTGCAAGCGCATTAAACCATTTTATTTTATAACTAGCCTTTGGTTTCAAATCCTCATATACTTCATATCCTCTTTTCATATTAATCCCCACAAAGCCCATTTCCTGTATATTTATTGGTTTTCCCCTTTATAAAGCTTTCGGTATATGTCACTTAAAGGTAGTGACAATACTCAAACAATCACAGGAGCAAACAATGTGAATATAACACTGGCACCCATAACAAGAAGAAAAAAAGATTTTGAATCCGAAAAGCCAAAAGGCCATGCAAATGCCATTATCATAAGCCCGAGAAACACAGTTGCAACTCCCGTGAAAAAACCAAAGATTCTCATGAGTATGAAAAACACCAAAACTACAATATAAGTATACAGCATCCATCCCATGACAAAGAATTCGCAGAAAGAGATAAAAAGTTTGGTTTAGAGAGATTTACTATAATGTTGCCTCCGTATATCCGCCGACTTAAAGTCGGCGGTTTTCTTGGCGAGGCAACAGCTGTTGAACCAGAACCATACATCCGCTGTTTGAAAACAATGGTTTTCTGGTTCAACATAACATAAATAACAACATATTCATAATCAGGATGAAAAACGGGGAGTGGAGGATTGGCTCGGTTGGCTCCACTTCCCTGAATGAAATGAAGTATTGGATAAATAAAATTCAAAAACAGACCTGAAACACCTAAAAATTCAAATTCTTAATGAGCAGACAATCATGCCTTTGCAACAACTATAGCACCATCTAAATAACAATGAACACTATTAAATATTTCGGAAAGCATTTTTAGATATTCATCCTTAAAAGGGTACTCCCAGTGCGTTGGCACGGTATGCATTACCCACATGGCTGCTCTTTCAAATTTTGATTTATTGACAATCTGATATACAACAACCTTGCCATTTTCTTTTAATATACTTTTAATATTTTTGAAAAACATTTCTCTTTTATTTTCAGGTATATGATTTATAAGAAGTGACATAAAAACAACATCATATTTTCTATTCTTTGGCAAACCCTTTGTTAGATCATATTTCAGTAATTTAATCTTTTTTATATTTCTTCTTACAACATCATCATTTACATATTTGTAAAGCTTTTTTATTCTTTTTTCCGCTACTTTGAGCGATTCTGTACTGTTATCTATTCCAACAATGTTAACATTTCTTTTACATTCAAGAAGAATTTGTTCAATAGATGTTCCACTCCCACAACCCAAATCAAGAATATCTGCGCCACCCTTTATTTTTTTGCAGAATTTTTGTATAGCCATTTTTCTGAAAGACCAAGGAGATTCTTTCATTATACCATTCCAGAGTCTTAAAAAATCCTTGTAATCAAATCCAGCATCAAAATGTTTTTTCTTAGTAAATAATGTATCCCTTGCCTTTTTCCTGAGAATATGTGTCCATTTAACAGAATTTGGATAATGTTTTTTCAAAAATTCATATTTTTTACCTTTGAATTCTCCGGGGTCTTTTAGAAGTTTATATATGCCATTTTTATATCCTAGTACCTTTCTTCCAACAAGAAAGTCAAGAATACATTCAAGAAATTTTCTGTTGGATATTTTCATTTTTTTCACTATCTCATCCGCTGTTGACCCTCTTTCCAGAAGTGATGCTATACCTACATCTTTACAGAGTTTCCATGCATAGCATGTATACCCTTCAGCTGCGTATTTGAGTGCCTTAACATCTTTTCTAAATCTAGGGTCTGTGGCAGCTTTTATTACTAACCCAATTTTTTCAACACAATTTACCATATTTTAAGTTTGTTTTATTTATTAAAAAGTTTACTAGAATTATATATATGAACTTTATACTTCGTAAAATATTGTTAACAAGACCTTACTCTTGGGTTTGTGTAGTTCTTATAAGTATACTAGCTAATGTTTTATCTAATGGTAAATTTATTCTAGATGCAGTATTGTTTTTTGATGTATTCGTTGCGATTTTTATATGGTGTACTGCAACCACTATAGTTGAATATTTCCATAAAAAAACAGATGGTAGGGGACTTACTCACCCACTGATACCACTTATTTCTACAATTATACTTATCATTATAGTTATTTACAGAAATTTCATAGCGATAGTGCCACTATTCGTTATTATACTTGCAGATATCGCTTACAGCATGAAAATAAAAAGTAAGATTCTTGGGCAGCTCAGCTTTATGTTAAGGGGAATTTTAGAGGTCTGCACATTCCTTATAATAATGTTTTTTCATGGAAACTATAGTACAGCTGAGTTTATACCATTACTGATTGTAATATACTTTCTTACAAATTCTAGGAATCTTATAGGGGATATACGTGATGTAGAGTTTGATGAGTATACATTCCCTAAAAAATATGGAACTGCGCTGAGTTATGTTATTTCTATTCTGTTTATATTTTTATCAATAGCCATAATAGCAGACCTTTCTGTGACCTTCCCTCTTATACTTTTCCTTTTTACATTCCTATTTAGCAGAAATGCCTACACACTTCATAGGATTTTTGTGGCAGTCACACCATTTTTTTACATGAACTATGTTCTTTCCTTTCTCGGAGAAAGCCTGATATTCATTAATATACTATTTATAGCTGTCATACTGAACTTTACATATCCTGTTGTGCCAAGAAAATCAAATCCAAAAACAACACAGGTTTATAATTACACACACAAATAATAAAATATGGCAGTTAAAGACAATGTTGTTGCATGGTTTGTTCAACACTATATAATTCCGCGTGCTCAGGTAATTGATAAGCCCGGCTTTGTTGTTTTTAGGGTTTCATATAAAACAGATATCTATTCAAGACAGGTGATAATGCCTGAATCTCTATTTATTATAATAGAAAAACATATTATCAAAAAATATGGAAAAAAAGGAGAACAAATATTATACTCAATAGGAAAAAAATTTGGGTACAGGTTTGCAAACGTAACGCATGTTGTTAATATAAATGAAGTAGAAAAAAAGAAATTTTTGGGTTATGTGAACATTCTTTCCAAGTTTGTTGAAGGAACATATGCAAGCAACATTTCAAATACAGTTGATTTAGAAAATCTGATGATCAAATTCAATTTTGATAACTTTGTTGTATGCAGAAAATCCGGCATGGGATATATTATCTCTGTGGGAGGGATTGCAGGTATATGGGCATATATGCTTTGTAATCCAAAAGTAGAAGCGGTTCAGCCAGAATGTCAGGGCAGAGGGGATAAAAAGTGTAAAGTTATTTCCGCACCAGATTATATCCTGAAAAAACATGGATACAAGCCGTTTAGAGAAAGAAATCTGGACGGACTTGGAATGGATTATAACTACAGAACAATAAATGAGATAGCAGATATTAAAAAAGCAAAAAACTCACTGAAGGATCTAATAAATTCAGGAGCATTTAAGTTTCACAGAGGAATAATTGAATACAAAAATGAAAGATACTTTATCATCGAAGCTAGTATTATGTATATTATTGAGAAGGAACTAAAAAAACTGAAAAACGGAGAGCAAATCCTTTTTGATATATGTTTTGAATGGAGTAAAAAACTTGCAGAAAAAGAAGCAAAACAAGAACCATGTAAATTTATTATGGATTT
>JAFCEK010000017.1 GCA_017609225.1 Candidatus Aenigmatarchaeota archaeon
TATGTGAGAAAGCAAGGCAGGATTAACTAATCAACCGAGGTGCAATTCCACCAGTCTTATTAACCAATTGCATATGACTGGTGGATGAAGCACTAATTAAGGAATCAATTTAAAATCAAAGGCTGGGCTTCTTGACTGCAGGCACTGTATTTCATATATTGATTTTGGAGAAGAATCCCTTGTTGCATCGCAGCTGAAAAGATGGCAAAAAGGAGTAACCCCCGAGGAAAATACTGAGGCAACACTGTTTATACTAAAAAACTATGCAGGCCTGTTGTTAAATACAGGATTCTGGGAGATAAAAAAACAGATATGGATGAACTGAAAGAGGTGTCAAAAAGCTTTTATAATCCTGTTCCAGTAGATTTCTTCCTGATATCTGACATAAATCTGTATTTTGATCCTAGGAATCCGCAGAAATCTGTTGATGACTACCCTCTCTGGATGCGTTTTTATAGCAAGCACCTCCAGCTGGCAGCATATGTTTTTGAAAGGAATCCCGGGATTGCAGGTAAAGCGGTTTCCGCTTTTGTTGATAGTCCAACAAGCAGAGCTGTAAGAAAAACACAAAGATATATTAGAGAATATATAGATGTTGTTACTGAATGTTCAGAGAGGATTTCAGATAGCGGATTGTCTCTGGCTGAAGTCAAAAAAGAAGCAAAAACAGCGCTTCTTAATTTTTATGGGAATATGAATTCATTGTTTTTCGGCAGTCAAAAGAAACATGGAATTCTTCATGCTCTTTGCAGTCGGCTGTTTGGGTAATTCCTTTCATAAATTTTAATCTGCAGGCACAAATTAATTATGTTGATTATATGAAACATGCTGCTATAGCTCTGATGCTGGGAATTGCTCTGGTTGTTTTTGCAAGCGGATGCACGCAGCAGGGGTTTCCGGGGCAGACAGATATGAACATGGAAAGCCCTTCTTATGAAAGGAAAAACATAAGCTTTATAAAAATGGTTTCAAGCGAAAACTGCATCTACTGGTTTGATGAAAATGAGATAGCAGAGCTTAAATCCCTTAACATAAACAGCATAAGGATTTGCCCTCTCTATAACATGATGCCCGGCGGAAACCCTGTTCTTGTTGAAAATGAGAATTTCTACAGGAATCTGATAAGAAAGGCGCATGCTTCAGGCTGGGCTGTGCTGCTTGAACCGAACACAGCAGGACCGGGAAGCTTCCCTGAGGTATCGGAAGCTGAAGAGCTTGATAAACTTTACGGGATTTCCCTGAGATGGGGAGAAATAGCAGAGGATGAGAAGGTTGAATTTTACTCACCGCTCAACGAGCCGGACACTGTTTTCAGGGCTGATATGCTTGAAAGCTGGATTGAAAAATCCGGGAATATAAAAAACATATTCTCGGGAAACCTTGTGCTTAAGCTTGCTGACACAGGCCCGGAAAACATTGAAAACATGAGCGGTTATGATTATATTGCATTTGACATTATATGGTCTGATTCCAGATATGATGAGCTGAGGGAGCATCTTGACAATGCTGTAAGGAAAGGCAATGCACTCAAGGAAGAATACAATCTGAGCGGGTTTTTCTTTTGGGAGCTGGGAGCTGAAAAAACAATGGTGGATGAGGACACTCAGGCAGCTGTATTTGAAACAGTCCTGAATGAAACATGGGAGAAGGTTGATGGTTATTGTTTTCTTGGGTGGTCAAACCTTGAGTTCAGCTTCAGAAACAGAAAGGCAGAAAACACTGTAAGGGAATGGTTCTCAAGATAACTATCTGCCCAGCATTATCTTCACGATATCCCCGTTCTTCAGCTCATGGTCTGCTGAAATCCTCTGTTTTTTTCTTGCATCAATTGCTGCTGTGAATTTTTCAAGAAAATCCGTATGGATTATTCCTGCAAGCTCCCTTGCCGTGGTTCCTTTCGGTACAAGATATGCATCAGGCAGAACATGGCCCTTGCCTGATGTGTATTTGTTTTCGTTCTCCACAGGATATACAACAATCATTCCAAGCAAATCAAAAACAGCCCTGTTCAGGCATTCCTGCACGCCTGTCCCCCCGAATTTTTTCATTACATTATTCCTTATAAACTCCAGGGCCTTTCTTTTTTTATCCTCAAGTTCAGGCTTTATAATCTCAAAATCCCTGTCACCAGGAACATACTTTATATCACCCTCCTTCTCAGCCTTTCTCAAAGCAAGCTCGCTTTCCGCAGAGCATGGCACAGCAGGAACCTCTGTTTCCTTCATCTTGTTTATGTTTTCCTCTGCCTCAGGCACATCTGCCTTGTTTGCAGCAACAATCATGGGTTTTGATTTCTTCCTCAGAATCTCCACAAACCTGAGTATGTCATCATCACAGGATTTTTCATCCACTGGAGCTTCAAGAAGCGCATGCCTTACATCATCGATTGTTATTCCGAGACCTGATATCTGTTTATGAAGCTCCTCTTCAAGCTTCACATCACCTGCCCCTGCCTTTCTGAATATGGAATGCCAGTTCTTCTTCAGAATACCCAGAATCCAGTAGTCCATTTCCCTTTCCAGAAACAGAACATCCTCCATGGGCTCATGCGTGCCGGGACGCACAGAATTTCCTTCATCATCTGTTCCGCCACTTGCATCCACAACATGAACAAGCGCCTGCGCCTCCATTATATCAGACAGGAACTGGTTGCCAAGCCCCCTGCCCTTGTGCGCTCCGGGAACAAGCCCTGCAATGTCAATAATCCTCACAGGAATAAGCCTTATACCGTTTTCGCATCTGGAGTTCTGCGGCTGGCACTGCACACCAAGTTCCCTGCACACGCACGGGGCTGTTACATATCCAACCCCAATATTTGGCTTTATTGTGGTAAACACCCTGTTTGAAATCTCTGCATCAACCATGGTTGCTGCACTAAAAAATGTTGTTTTGCCAACATTGGTTTTTCCTACAATGCCAATCTGCATCTAATTCACCTGAAATGCCCTTAGCCCCAAGCAGCGGAAAAAGGCATGGTTTACATTTGCTTTTTAGTTTTATATTCTTAATACCAAATTATTTGTATGAAAGAAAAAAAAGGCCTTGAAGCCCCTGTGCACACGGATTTCAGGGGTGAGATAAGAAGATATAATATAAAGGGAGCAAAATTCAGTATTATATTCACAAAGCCAGGTATGTTAAGAAGCGGCGATTCGCATCCTGTTCCCCAGTATGATTTGATTCTTAAGGGAGAATTTGAGATTACATTAAGAAAAAACGGAAAGGACATTGTGATAAAAAAGGGTCCGAATGAGCTTATTGTTATACCTCCTCATATACCGCATTTGTTCAGGTCACTTACCGATACTGTAATGATAGAGTGGTGGGAAGGCCCCTTTGAGGCAGAATACTACAGGCCATACAGAAGGCTGGTTGAAGATCAGTTCAGAAAACACAAAACTAGATAAGGCCGAACCTTTTTTTCTTGATCTGCATGTAAAATTCTGTAACAAGCTTCATGCTGAATGCTGTTGAAACTGCCACGCCGATTAACCCTACACTCAAAAGCCCGTAAAGAACCCATGTGTTGCTTAAAAGCGAAACAATAGCGCTTGCCATCCACTGGGCAGTTCCTATCTGCATGCCTGCCTGCGCAGCTCCCAAAAACATGAACAGAATAAAAGGCAATGCGAATATAAGCGTTATTATCCCTGAAAATATTGTGTTAACAAGCCATACAGAAAAAACCCTGGAATAGAGAAGAAATGTTATCAGCGCTGAAATCAAAATCCATGTTGTAAAAGCAAGTGCAGGGCTCATTGCAACCCGGGAACTGCCTATAACAAGCCCTGAAAAAACAACCAGTATCAGCCATGCAGCAAAAAGCGGGTTTTTTGAAACCTTAAATTCCCTTTTGTTTGCCCTGAATATGCTCCAGGAATCCTTCAGGGTTTTGAACACTCCAAATCCCTTTACAATAACCCCCTGGTAAATAAAGAAAAATGCAAGAGACACCAGAACCGTAAGAACTGTACCAATAGGTGAAATCCATGGCAGATATATTGAAATATATCCCAAACCAAGAACCATGCTTATTATTGCCACAATAACAACGCTGAGCAGCAATGGAATAAACCTCCTGAATGAAACATCAAACGATTTTCTGAAATCCTTTGGCTTATAGCTCTGGTAAACCAGCGCACCCATTACCCATAGCCTCAGGAGCCCCCAGACGCATAAAACCAGTGCCATTATCACTATGTATCCTATCATGGAGGCCATTGAAGCAGGATTAACTGCAAGGTAAAGAAACAGCATAAGGAAAACGCTGGGATTTCCCATAATGAAAAGCATGGCAACTGACAAAAAAACAAGGTCAAGAACAAAAACAGGCAGGAATCTCTTTGGCTGTATACAAAATTTCAAAGCCCTGCCCAGCGCCTCTGCATACTTAAGAACCATGTTTAATTTATGGAAACCCGGGCTTATAAATATTCCAGCAAAGCAGAGCATTCCAAAGAAAGGAATAAAAAACTTAGTGTTAAATTCTAACCTATGAGAAGAGCAGAAATTAAAAATTACCTGAATGAAATACAAAATAAAATATCGGTTTATTCTATTTCAAGTTCTCTTGGTTTGATCAAGGGCGATCTGCCAACAGAGCCTGTTTACATGATGGCAGGAAATATAGTAGGAAAATCAGCGGCAGGGTTTGCCAAAACATTTAATGCATCAGAAGGCATAGGAATAAATGCATTTGAAAACCCGGATGAAGATGATTTTGTTGTGGTTGCCAGTGATACCCAGAGGGTAATTTGGGGCGGAATAGGAAGCAGTATGATACAAAACAAAAAGGGAAGGGGTGTTATTGTTGATGGCGGGATGATTGGTGTTGAAGCTGCTAAAGGACTGATAATACCAACATATTACAGATATGCCAGCAGTGCAACACATAACCATATCTATAAATGCCATGAAGACTGTGAAGTTACATTGGATAATGGAAGATTTTCCTGTGGCGTTTCTGTATCTCCCGGGGATATAATAGTTGCTGACAGGGAAGGCATTGTTATAATAGAGCCAGAAAACCTTGAAGAAGTTATTGGTAATGCAAGATATGTTGAGGTTATAGCGCAGTTTGTCTGGGGAGTGCATGGAGGAAGAGATGGTTTTAGCAGATTAAAAGATATACCAGAGTATTATGAATTCTGGAAAATGAAAGGCAGACTTCCGGATGTTGATGAAGTTAATGCATATCTTGAGTATTACAAAAAACTTATCGAGGACCCAAAAACAAGAGAAGATGTAAGAAGGACTTCAAAAAATATTTTTGGCCGGGTTTTGCCTGTCCCTGAGATTTAAGCTATTTTTATCCAGAAAGGATTAAATTAAATATGGGTTTTTTATGAAGCGAAAAAGAATAGCTGTGATTGAAAGAGAACTCTGCAACCCCAAGCTTACAGGCTATGCATGCATGAAGGCATGCCCTGTTAACAGGACAGGCAAGGACTGCATAACCGTATGGATGGACAAAAAACCCATTATAAACGAGGAGCTCTGCATAGGCTGCGGAATATGCCAGAAGAAATGCTTCAGAAACGCAATAGATATTGTAAACCTTCCGGAGCAGCTCCAGGAAGAACCCATACACAGATACGGCAGGAACGCGTTTATGCTTTTCAGGCTGCCAATCCCCCAGAAAAATGCTGTAATAGGCCTGATTGGTCCCAACGGGGTTGGAAAATCCACTGTGCTGAACATATTTTCAGGCAAGATAAAGCCAAACACAGGCCTGCTTGAGTCTGATGTGCCATGGGATGAGATAATAAAAAGATTCAGGGGAACAGAGCTTCAGGAATATCTGAAAAGGCTTTCAAAAAAGGAAATAAGGGTGGGATACAAGCCGCAGCATGTTGACCTGATTCCAAAAATGTACAGGGGCAGGGCAGCTGATTTGCTCAAAAAAACAGATGAGAACGGTATGCTGGAAGAAACTGTAAAAAGGCTTGGCATATCCGGGATACTTGAAAAGAATGTCGGCAGCCTCTCGGGGGGAGAGCTCCAGCTTTTTGCCATAGCAGCTGTTTTGCTGAAGGACGCTGACTTCTATTTCTTTGATGAGCCTTCAAGCTATCTGGATGTGTATGAAAGAATGCTTGCTGCAAAGGAGATAAGAAGACTTGCAGAAAAGGCGGTTGTTATGGTTGTGGAGCATGACCTTGCTGTTGCTGATTATCTTGCTGACTATGTGCATATACTTTACGGAAGGCCCGGGGCATTTGGGGTGGTGTCCAGGCCGTATGCTGTAAGGGTTGGAATAAACACATACCTGGAAGGTTTTATAAGAGAGGAGAACATGAGGTTTAGGGCAGAAAGCATAAAGTTTGACATAACCCCAAAGAGATTTGAAAAAACAGCCCTGTTCCTGGAATTTCCCGGATTTGAGAAAAAATTTGAGGGGTTTGAGCTCAAAACAGAGGGCGGTGAACTCTATAAAGGGGAAATAATAGGCATACTAGGACCCAATGCCACAGGCAAAACCACATTCATAAAGATGCTTTCAGGGGAGCTGGAACCGGACAAAACAACAGGGGACAGCATTCTTGGCTCTCTTAAGCTGTCCTGCAAGCCGCAGAGGCTGCTTCTGAAAAAAGAGCAGGAAGCCATGACACTGAGAGAGTTCCTGAAAACAGAATCAGAAAAAAGCTTTTCAAAGGAGGGGAAAAGCATAATGAGAATACTGGGACTTGAAAAGCTTCTTGAAAGAACAATGGGAAGCCTTTCAGGAGGCGAGCTTCAGTCAGCAATGATAACAGCTGCGCTCACAAAGCCATGCGATTTGATGCTTCTGGATGAGCCCTCCGCGTTTCTGGATGTTGAGCAGAGATTAAGGGTTGCAAGGCTTTTGAGAACAATTACAGAAAGCAAGGAAATCCCCTGTTTTGTTGTTGACCATGACCTGCAGTTTATTGATGTTCTGTCAGACAGGATAATGCTGTTTGAGGGAGAGCAGGGCGTCAGGGGGTTTGGAAATTCCCCTGCCCATCTAAAGAATGGGATGAACAGGTTTCTTAAAGCCCTGAACATGACCTTCAGGAGAGACCCCCAGACAGGAAGACCAAGGGCAAACAAGCCGGGAAGCCAGAAGGATTCAGAACAAAAAGAAAAGGGAGAGTATTACTATATGGGGTAATCAGCCAACAAACCCTTCAATTCTTTCAAGGCCTTTCTCCAGATTTTCCATGGAGGTGGCATAGCTTATCCTGATGTATCCGTCCCTTCCGAATGCCCTGCCAGGAACAACAGCAACACCTGCCTTTTCCAGCAGCTCCTGTGCGAACTGTTCAGAGCTGAGAACAGGCAGCTGGGGAAAAACATAAAACGCACCCTCCGGCGTATTGCAGCTGAATCCCCTTATCTCATTAAGCCGCTTTACAACAAAATCCCTTCTTTCCCTGTACTCCTTTATGTAATCCTTCAGAAAATCCTGCGGCCCCTTCAGCGCCTCTATTGCAGCTATCTGGACAATTGATGCAGGGTTTGATGTGCTCTGGCCCTGTATTTTTTCCATTTCCCTTATATACTGCTCCGGCCCTGCCGCATATCCCAGCCTCCATCCTGGTATTGCATGGGATTTGCTCAGGCCGTTCACTGTAAAGGTTATATCCCTTACATCCTCCCTGAGGCTTGCAATGCTCACATGCCTCTCATCATATATTATCTTCTCGTAAATCTCATCAGATATTATCATTATTTCATTCTCCAGGCAGAGCTCCGCTATTTTAACAAGCTCATCTCTTGGTATGACAGAGCCTGTTGGATTGCATGGAGAGTTCAGCACAAGAAGCCCTGTCTTCGGTGATATTTTCTGCTCAATAATATATTTGGTAATCTTGAAATCCGTCCAGGTTTCTGCAAAAACAGGCCTGCCCCCGGCAAGCTTAACCATTTCAGGATAGCTTACCCAGTATGGGGATGGTATGATAACCTCATCACCGGGATTTATTATTGCCTGCATTATATTGTACAGAGAATGCTTTGCCCCGCATGAAACCATTATGTTTTCCGGCCTGCACTTAATCCTGTTCTCCCTCCAGAGCTTGCTGCATATTGCCTCCTTAAGCTCGGGCAGGCCTGAAACCTCGGTATATCTGTTGTTTCCTTCCTTTATTGCCCTGGCAGCAGCAACCTTCACATTCATTGGGGCATCAAAATCAGGCTGTCCTGCGCCAAAATCAATAACCCTGATGCCCCTGGCTTCTGCTTCCTTTATTTTTTTCTTCAGCGCAAGCGTGGGGGATTCTCCAACAGCTTTCACCCTCTCTGCTATCATATCGCATCCAACCTTTTCCGTCCAATTAATCCAATGGTTCAGTTATATGAAAAGGTTTAGGGCTCCTCTGAGGTTACCTTACTGGAGTCCTGTTTTCGCAAACCTTTTCCGTCCAATTATCCAATGGTTCAGTTATATGAAAAGGTTTAGGGGAAAGAAATAAAAGGATTATCTGTCATGTTATTAGTTATTCACTTTTCAATGCAGCCTGCGCTGCAGCCAGCCTTGCAATAGGAACCCTGTAAGGGGAGCAGGAAACATATGTTAATCCTGAATTATGGCAGAACTCAACCGAGCTTGGCTCCCCACCATGCTCACCGCAGATTCCAATCTTCAGATCCTTCCTGGTTTTCCTGCCCTTCTCCACAGCCATTTTTACCAGCTGCCCCACTCCGTCCCTGTCCAGAACCTGGAACGGGTCGTTTTGCAGGATTTTCCTGTTCAGGTATTCCTTTATGAATTTACCAGCATCATCCCTTGAGTATCCAAAAGTTGTCTGTGTCAAATCATTTGTTCCAAATGAAAAGAACTCTGCATGCTTTGCAATCTCATCAGCTGTGAGGCATGCCCTCGGAAGCTCCATCATAACCCCAACATGATATTCAACCTTCACGCCCGTCCTGTCCATAACATCCCTGGCAACCCTGTCCACAAGCTTTCTCATAACCTTCATCTCATTCACATGCCCAAGAACAGGAATCATAACCTCAGGTCTTGCATCAACACCATCCTTCCTGAGCTCGCATGCTGCCTCAAATATTGCCTGCACCTGCATCTCGTTTATCTCCGGGTACACAATGCCAAGCCTGCATCCCCTGAAGCCAAGCATGGGATTAAACTCATGCAGTGATTTTATTTTCTCCCTGAGCTTCTCTTCTGAAATTCCCATTTCCCCTGCCAGCTCCTTTATCTCCTTGTCTGTATTTGGAAGAAACTCATGCAGAGGAGGATCAAGAAGCCTTATTGTAACAGGAAGGCCTTCCATCACCTTTAATATACCCTTGAAGTCCTCCTTCTGGTATGGCAGAAGCTTGTCCAGCGCCTTCCTCCTTCCTTCTTCATCCCCTGCCAGAATCATTTCCCTTACAGCCTTTATCCTCTCACCTTCAAAAAACATATGCTCTGTCCTGCACAGGCCAATGCCCTCTGCCCCGAAATCCCTGGCAACCCTTGAATCATGCGGCGTGTCAGCATTGGTCCATACACCCAGTTTTCTGAACTTGTCAGCCCATTTCATTAATGTTCCGAAATCACCTGCCATTGAAGGCTCAACAAGCGGGAGCTGCCCCTTTATCACCTCACCAGTGCCTCCGTCTAGGGTTATCCAGTCACCCTCCTTTAAAACCATGTCTTTTACCCTGAGTTCCCTGGCCTTCTCATTAACAGAAATATCAGAGCAGCCTGCCACACAGCATTTGCCCATGCCCCTTGCCACAACTGCGGCATGGCTTGTCATGCCTCCTCTTGCCGTGAGTATTCCCTGCGCTGCGTTCATTCCCTCAATATCCTCAGGGCTGGTTTCTGTTCTCACAAGAATAACATTTTCTCCTGCTTCAGCCTGCCTTGCCGCATCCTCTGCATTAAATACAACCTTGCCCACCGCGGCTCCGGGAGAAGCAGGCAGCCCCCTTGCAATAACCTCTGCCTTCTCCTTTGCCTCTGCATCAAGCTGCTTGTGGAGAAGCTGGTCAAGCTGGTTGGGGTCAATCCTGAGAACAGCCTCTTTCTCATCAATAAGGCCCTCCTTAACCATATCCACTGCTATTTTAACTGCTGCCTGCGCTGTTCTTTTGCCTGTTCTTGTCTGGAGCATGTAAAGCCTGCCCTTCTCTATCGTAAACTCAAAATCCTGCATGTCCCTGTAGTGCTTTTCAAGCAGCTCATAAATCTTTACAAGTTCCTCATAGCTTTTCGGAAGGTCTTTCTTCATCTCATCAATATGCTTTGGTGTCCTTATTCCAGCAACCACATCCTCTCCCTGGGCATTTATCAGATATTCGCCGTAATGCTCCTTCTTCCCTGTTGCGGGATTTCTTGTGAACCCAACGCCTGTTCCCGAATCATTGCCCATATTGCCGAAAACCATCATCTGCACATTCACTGCTGTTCCCATGTCATCAGGCAGCTTGTTAATCTTCCTGTATGTGATTGCCCTTTTGTTGTTCCATGAATTGAAAACAGCATCAATCGCGAGCCTGAGCTGCTCCTTCGGGTCCTGCGGGAATTCCTTTCCTGTTTCCTTTCTGTAAATCTCCTTGTACTCCTCCACAATCTCTTTCCAGTCATCTGCTGTAAGCTCTGTATCATACTCCACACCCCTTGTTTTCTTTTTGTTCTCCAGCACTTCCTCAAACCTTGAGTGCTTTATTCCCAGAACCACATCACCAAACATCTGCAGAAACCTTCTGAAAGAATCATATGCAAACCTTTCATCCCCTGTCTGTTTTGTTAGTGCCTGCACACTCTGGTCATTCAGTCCAAGATTCAAAACAGTATCCATCATGCCGGGCATTGAAACAGCAGCACCCGAACGCACAGAAACCAGCAGCGGGTTAACATTATCTCCAAGCTTTTTTCCTGTTTTCTCTTCCAGTTTTTTCAGGTTTTCCTCAACCTGCTCCTTAAGACCTGAAGGCCATTTCTTCCCCTGCTTGTAAAATTCAATGCATGCCTCTGTTGTGATTGTGAACCCTGGGGGCACAGGCAGACCTATCTTTGTCATCTCTCCAAGGTTTGCTCCCTTGCCTCCGAGCAGTGCCTTGTTTTTTGTGTCCCCTTCACCGAAAAAATACACCCATTTCATACAGATAGCTCCACTTCGCGGAATATTAAGAATTGTAAGGCAACCTATTTAAAATTATTGTGCTCTGGTGGGAATTGTTGCCTGGGGGCCGGTCCAGCAACCAGAGCATTCTCTGCATATCAGCTCAGCCTTTCCTTTAACCTGCCAAAAACCCATTTTCCCCTTATTATGTATGCTATTACAGTTAATATGAATATAACAAACATATATGCTGCAGCCAGGGAAACATCAGCAATGTTCATTGTTAAGAACACAATGCTTCCAAGAAGGAGAAAGAAAACAGTGGTAAGCCCGTACATTCTCCTTCCGGAAGGGAAAACAGTGTCAACAACAATAAGAAACCCTATTACAAAAAGCACAAACTGGAGCATGGCACCATAAGAAGCAAAAATCCCGGCTCCCATAAACGTGCCTGAGAAAAATCCCATTACAACAGAGCGGAAATTGCTTATGGGCTCTGTCTCTATCTCCTCCATAGTTTCACCACCTATCCATAGCTTGCCCTGGCTGTTGGTACTTCTGTTGCCTCCAGGTTGAAATGCTTCTTTATTTCATTCCTGAAGTTCAGCACATAGTTCCTGCACATCTCCACATAGGTTCTTCTGGCCCTGTTGTAAAACAGATATGAATACAAAGCCACAAAGGGCTTTAGTATCGCGCTCCAGCCGCTGAATGTGGTTATAACCCTTGCATGCATGCTGAAAGAAAACTCCCCTGTGTTGTCCTTTGCATATTTCTTTCCCTGAAGCTTCATCTGGATTCTCATTGTGCTAAACCTGCTGAAATTCTTTCTAACCCACCACCTGGAATAAAATGTTATAGGGTCGCCTGATATGTCCCAGTTCAGCCTGTAATTGTTTGTTCCCGAGGCACTCACATGAAAAAAACCTCTTATGCTTCCTGTTATCTTCTCTGCAACGCCCCATGGATCAGGTCCGCTGTACTTTAATCTTATATACCTGTCCGGAACCAGGCAGTCATCCCTTATAACAATCTTGGCCATATACATCGCCTTGCAATCTTAAACGGAAACCACTTATGCATCCAGTGTTAGTGGTCAAACCCTTACTTACGCCTTGCAGTCTGTTACGGTGACAGCTTTGTTAGCAGCATATTCTGTCCTTGTTGTTAGCTGTCGTTTTATGCTTCGCCTTGCATTCTGTTACGGAAACCACTATGCAATCTATATATTATTGTTTTTGTGAAATTTAAATTAGGAGTGCATATAATTCCTCCAAATTCTCATATCAGATAATTGAAAGATTTAAAAAAATTACTGATATAGTTATGCTATGTCACTGGAAGAAATAACACCGCTGGAAACAAATGCATGGACCACATATAGAATAATTAACAAACCTGCAGAAAGGGTTTTAATAGAAGTAGTGGAAAGACCTTTTCCAGAGCCAGAAGAAGCAAGGAAAGTGAGAGAAAGATGTTTTCTTAAGCTACTGGAGAAAACAAAGAAAAAATTGGAGGTGAAAGGCAAGGAATGCTTTATTGGTGATTACAATGATATTCCGGATGGGGGCATATCTTCAGCACTTTTCATGAAACTGGATGATGGAGAAAAAACAATTAACTTTGACGGCGAAACTGCGAACTTTAATGGTGATATCAAAGATGATGATGAGAATGTTGTTATAGGAATATATACCATTGCATACAGCGAATGGGTGGCATGTGGGGACCCTGAGTATGCAAAGGCATATGAAGAGAAACATGGTTGGATACCGCATGCAGGAATCGGCATAAGTATTGCTGTTGAAAGTAGTGATGGATTTTTTGTTCTTACCCAGCGCGGAACAGGAACCACAAATTACCCAGGGGCTTTGTTCACTGTTGGTGGCGGACTTAAACCAACGACTTCAATTCTTTCAGGCCTTGAAGAGGAGATTGCGGAAGAGCTCGGAATAAAAGCAAAAAAACATTACAACCCAGATGAGATGATTATTACTGCTCTGGGAGCAGAAAAATCATATAAAAGAAGCAGGCATCCGCGTGCAGAAATTGTTGGATATCTAAAAACCGATGCAACATGGGAGCAGATAGCTAAAATGCAGAAAGAAACAAAATATCAGGCAGATGTTGCAGGTATTGTACCAATAGCAGAGCCATTGGAATTTTTCAGTAAGATATCTATGACAAGTTATAAGAGTAGGCTGTTGCCTGCTGCTGAACTTGGATTGGTTTATGCATTCTTGAAAAAAATAGAAAAGGAATATGGACATGAAGAACTGGAACATCAAGCTGCAAATCTCAGAAAAATATTAAACCGCTAAGAAAGAGGGATGCTCCAGATCAGGACTAGAATGGATTATTCTATTACCTGCATAAGTTTTCAAATCATATATCATTCTGTTACCATTTCTCTCTCTGCTTCAGGAGGAGCAGAAACCTCAACATTTCCCTTCAGGTTCTGGTAGAACTCCTTTATCTTGTTCATAAAGAGCACAGTGGAATGCCTGCACTCCTCAGCATATTCCTCTCTTTTCTTGTGATAAAACAGCCTGTGCCATAATGTTCTGAGCATCTCATAAAACAATGACCTCTGCCATACAGTATCCTGCGGGTATTCGCTTCTTAAAAGCCCCCTGACCATCACTGTTGCAGAGCCTGATTTGTCATCACCCTGCCCTGAAAGGTCAAACCTGATATAAAGATAGCTGAACAGGTCCATGTTTTTATGCAGCCACCACCTTACCTTGAACTTGTCGCCCTTTTCTGTTTTTCCCCATTTGTACTCAACTTCCTGTATGTCTGCATCAGAAACCCTGAAAACGCTCTTCATCAGCTCATATATCTTCTGGTAGAGAAGTTTCACATTCGGACCCACAAACTTTGCCTGGACAGCTCCAGGTTCCTCTATGAAACAGTTATCTTCCAGTGTGAGCTTTGCCCTTGCGAAAACCATATATCTCGCCTTACATTCTGTAACGGGGACCACTTTGTTCATCCGGTGTTAGTGGTCAAACCCTCCTTCTTTACACCTTGCAATCTATAATGACAACAGCTATATGCTCAATATATCCTGTCCTTGTTGTTAGCAGTCATGTTATATCTTACGCCTTATAACCTATGACGGAAACTGCTTTGTTAGCAGTTAAATCTGTTCTTGTTGTTAGCAGTCATGTCTTACCTACGCCTTGCAGTATGTTACGGTGACAGCTTTGTTAGCAGCATATCCTGTCCTTGGCATTAGCTGTCGTTTTATACTTCTCCTTGTAATCTTAAACGGAAACCGCTGCATGCTTTATGCATTATTAATTATTTATTGGTTAAGGATAAATATTAATATACCGGGTGGCCTATGTTTGGTTTGATAAGATTAATAGTCGGCA
>JAFCEK010000018.1 GCA_017609225.1 Candidatus Aenigmatarchaeota archaeon
CATATACGGAAAAAAAGCCGAGACCTTAGAGCGCGAGTTTCTTGTGATGAAGGGATTCGACCCGAAAGAAACTGTTTATACAGGCGATAGTGAGGATGACCTTCCTGTTGCGGAGCTGCTTCCAAGAGGCCGTTTTGTTGTTCCGTTTTATGCCGGAAACGGATTCAGGGAAATGGCTGCGCAAAAGCATGGTGCGTTTGTGCCTGAAAACGAAGAGGACTGGAAAAATTTTCTGCTAAAATCTTAAATATAAGAAATTCCAATTCATAGAAGGGGATGCTATGCTGGGTTATCTGAGATTAATGAGGCCTTTGAACTGCCTTATGACAGCAATAGCAGTGCTTATAGGGGGGCTTATTGTCCTTAAGGGAGATGTTTTTTATTTTGCTCCTGTTTACATGGCAATGCTTGCTGCCTTTCTTATTGCAGGCGGAGGAAACGCAATAAATGATTATGTGGATTTTGAATCAGACAGGATAAACAGGCCAAAAAGGCCCATACCAGGCGGGCAGGTTTCCAGAAGTGCTGCGCTGGTTTTTTCAGCAGTCCTTTTTATTATAGGAATAGTTCTTGCAGGGTTTATAAACTGGATTGCATTCCTTATAGCACTGGTTAATTCTCTTCTGCTTATCGGCTACTCCACAAGCATGCAGAACAAGCTTCTGCTTGGAAACATAGCAGTAAGCTATCTTGTGGGCTCATCATTTCTTTTCGGTGGAGCTGCTGTTGGCAATCTTATGCTTCCCTTTCTGCTCCTGCTGCTTTCAGGGCTTGCGAACATGAGCAGGGAGATTGTGAAAGACCTTGAGGACATTGAAGGGGACAGGAAAAGCTTCCTGAAAAGGATAACCTCAAAAATAAAGGAAAAGATTGCAGAAAGATTCAGGATTACAAAAAGAGGCGCAGAGATAAGGGTTGGAAGAAAAAAACTTAAAGCCATGGCAGGCATTTCCCTGTTTCTGGCAGTTCTGATCTCCCCGCTGCCATATATACTGGGAATCCTGGGAATGAGCTATCTCGCTGTTCTTGCCCTCACAGACCTGGTCTTCCTTGTTGCCCTGGCATTTATCTACAAGTCACATACCAAAAAACAGTTCCACAGAACAAGCAGGCTGATAAAGCTGGGCATGTTCCTGGGCCTTATTGCATTCATTGCGGGCGCACTGGTTTAATATAATTCAAGGACCTGTAGTTCAGCGGACAGAACGCCAGGTTGCGGACCTGGAAGTCCTGGGTTCGACACATTGCGGAATTCCCAGCAGGTCCATCAGCAGTACATATCAGAATTTCCTAATAATCTCTATCTCCTCTGGTTCCAGCCCAAGCCCTTCAGCCAGTCCCTTCTGCTTTTTCATCAATATTTTCAGATATGGGACATATGCCTCCTTTGCCTTCCTTGAGGAGCAGTGCAGAACAGAGCCGATTTTCCTGCACAGGGATTCCATTGCTGCCCTCTTTGCCTTTGTGCTTCCGAGAATGAAGAGCTTCTGCGGCGACTGGTATTTGACCCAGCCATGCCTTTCCCCGTTTCCTGCCAGCGAAACCCCTGACATTATATCAATCATATACCCCTTGAACCTCCAGTTCTGTTGCCTTGAAACAATGCCCCTGAATATATCTGCCTTTGAAAGTATGTCATATGCCTCTGCAATCTCTTCCGGTTCCCTGAATTCATACTGGATGTTTGCCTCAATCCAGAGAAAAATCTCATCAGGGTCCTTGTCTGCTGTTTTTATCATGTTTCTTGCTGCATTTATGCTGCCTGACCTGAATATTGCAGGCATTATCTCAAACACCCCGGCTTCCCTTTCCCTGAAACCCAGAATCTCAAGATTTTTCGGGGAAATCTCTTTTTCACCCTGGCATACCATCTGCAGATCTGTTATGGCTGACCTTAAATCTCCCTGTGACCATCTGGCCAGATTTTTCAAAACATCCGGCTCTGCCTTTATCCCTTCCTTTTCACATATCTCCCTTAACCTTTTGGCGACGCTTGGCACTGGTATTCTGCTGAATTTCACAAGCTCTGCATAAGCCCTCAGGGGCCTGAGCTTTGCTGAATAGGGGTCATTCGCAACAAGAAAAACAGGATAATCAGAATTTTTTATCAGCTTTATTATTGAACTTACAGCACCCCTGTCCTGTCCTGAAATTCCGTCAATCTCATCCAGAAGTATGAATTTGCCCCTGGAAAACAGGGACCTTGTTCTGGCTGTGTGCAGGAATCTTTCAATCTGTTCAGTGTTCCTTTTTTCAGAGGCATTAAGCTGCATGAGCTCCATATTGCCTTCACTGGCAAGAACCTCGGGTATAAGACTCTTGCCCACTCCAGGAGGCCCGTAAAAAAGCAAAGCCCTGCCCTTCTTCCATTTTCCAAGCCATTCCCTTGTCTGTTCCAGTGCCTTTTTCTGCGCTATAATGCCATCAGAATTTTTCGGCTTGTACTTGTCTGTCCAGAGAATCATGTCTTCCATAAAATAAGTTGGAATCCTGGTTTTTATTGTTTTTTCCCAAGAAGCCTCTTTTCCTGAATATACATGTATGCAGCTTCTGCTGCCTTTGAACCATCAGCGCATGCTGTTATAATCCTTTTTGTTGGGTTGTTCGCGCAGTCACCTGCAGCAAACACTCCTGGAACACTGGTTTTGCCTTCCTTGTCAACCATAATATATCCTGCCTCATCAATCTTAAGCCCTATGTTTTTTCCGAGTTCGCTCATGGGAACAGAACCAACTGCAATGAAAACGCCGTCCATTGGTATCTCATGTTTTTTGTTTGTTTTCACATTTTCAATTATGATGCTTTTTACGAATTTGTCTCCCTTTATCTCCTTCAGCACAGTATTCCACATTACCTTTACATTTGAGTTTTTTATCTGCTCCTGAAAGCTCTCAACAGCCCTTAGCTGGTCTCTTCTGTGCACAAGCATTGTATCAGCCCCAATCTGGTCAAGAAGGAGCGCATATGTGGCCGCGGTGTCTCCCCCACCTATAACAGCAACCTTTTTTCCCTTAAACAGCAGACCGTCACAGCTTGCGCAATAGGAAACGCCTCTCCCTGCAAACTCCTTTTCTCCTGGGATATTCAGCTCCCTGTGCAAAGCCCCTGTTGCGAAAATAATGCTTTCTGCCTCGTATGATTCCTTTTCCCCTTTCAGAACAAACCCCCCGGAACTTTTTGAGATTTCAAGTATTTTGTCATCCTTTATTGGAACCTTCACGTCCTTTGCATGATTCAAAAACCTCTGCATCAGCTCAGTTCCCTTTATATTTGGAGTTCCTATCCAGTCATCAACTATTGTTGCCTCTGTAACTGTTGGCGGATCTCCCGGGTCTCCCAGAACAAGGATATTCAAATCCCTTCTTACTGCAAATATGCCTGCTGTCAGTCCTGCAGGTCCCGCACCTATAATTATCGTGTCATACATGGCAATCACCCAGCTGCTATAAACAATTGTTCTGTCCGAATATATAAATCTTTGCAGGCACTGCTGACTTACCATACAAGAACGCTGAGCTTTATTCTTTCACCGGTGTCTTCTATGGTGCTCCACATATTTTTAACATACACATTTGTTGCGTTTGGCGGGTTCATGCCATACCATGTTTCTGCACCACCGGGATATTGTATAATTACCCTGAAATCCCTGTTTGCGCCAATTTCATTTTTAAATCCTGTAAAATTCATTGCCCTCATCTGGTTTATCTTTCCAAGGGCAACCATTGTTTTCCTTTCTTCTGTCCAGGGGAATGCCCTGGTAGCATTCGCTGTTGAAAAGCTGGAATTGCAGTTCAGTGTTGTGTTATAGTTGTTGAACCTCATAGTGAAATAATTATATCCCTGTGCAAGGTCTGACTGCCAGTAAACCCTGCTGCCTGAGAGCATGCATGGAAGGTCCTGGGAACCCAGCAAAATCCTGGTTGAGTTCTTTATTCCGGAATTCCATGTATAGTCAAGATAAAGCACGGCATCGGATGCCTGGGAGCTTGAGTTAAATCTCACAGGAACATCATAAACACTGATTTCCAGATAATCAATAACAGCATTGCTTATGCTGTTTGCAGCCTCCTTTAAATCCTCCATGCCAAACGCCCTCGGGTAAAAGCTTGTGTAGTATGCAAAAGCCCATAAACTGAAAACCAGAAACACCCCAAAGGCCAGAACCCAGTCAATTCTCATATATGCCCCAATCAATATTTGTTTTATCTTACTATTATTTGTTTTTTGCAGCCTGCAGCCATGCAGCCCAGAGCACCAGAACCAGTGCAGCCAGCCCGATTTGCCACAAAACATCATGCAGGAACATGCCGAACTCCATGCCATATGAATTTATGGCATGAACAGAAACAATGATTCTGAAAAGGTTTACAGCCCAGATAACAGGCAAAGCGGCAAGCATTCCCATACCCCTTTTTCTCCAGGAAATCCCAGGCACAGCCACAGCAAGAGCAGCGAAAAAGAGCATGGATTTCCATGCTGTGCAGTCAGCTGATATGAAAAAAACCAGGGGCTGCGCCATGCCTGTGCCTACTGTCAGAAGAAAGCCCTGCACAGAAACCGAATATCCCATGCCCTCCATAACCCATGCCAGCATACCGGTTGTGAATGCCTGCAGCGGGCTCAAATCAGCAAAGCTTATTATAATATAAACAGGAACAGAAAGAGCAAGCAGCCTTGCAAGAAAAACAAAAACCCTCCAGAGCCTTTCCTGCTGTGCTGTAAGCTTTGCTTTTCTTAATATCATGATTATATTTTATCCCCGGATTTTAACTGCTTTTCCTGACGAAAGGCATGACTTTATATTGTTCCCTGAAAGCAGGACATTTGCCTTTATCTGCTGCCTTAACTCCTTTCCCCTCATCCCGCTTTCCGCAAACCTTTTTTCAACCCTTTTCATCAGCGGCCTTATTTTTGCCCAGGCAAAAAACACAGCAGCCAGGGAATCCCTCTCATGATGGTTTGCCCAGACAGGCTTCCCCTCCCTGTCAAGCGCATTGTGATGTGCTATCCTGATTTTTTCCTTTCTTGAGAGGCTCTGCTCAGGATACATAATCCTTGCGGAAAAGGTTGCTGAAATTTTTTTGATTATTCTTGGCGGCGGGTTTATATCAGTTGCTATGATTACAGGGTTTCCCCTTTCTGATATCATCTTTTCCAGCCCTGATTTTGAGAAACCCTTCCCGCTTCTCAGAAGAACAATGTTGCCATCCAGGTCAAGCAGCGCAACCCCTGTTGTTGTTCCAGGGTCGATGCCAACAATAAGCTGTTTCATTATAACTCCCTTCCGGTCAGCATGTATATTATTAAGCGGTTTATCATAAAAATAAAGCATGGAGTATCCTGATTCTGTCATAACAGAAAACAAAAAGGGGGAAAGGGAAGTCAGAAACCTTATAAGCACAGGAAAGTTTGTCAAGTACAATTACATTGACCCCAAAAGAGGAAAACAAAAGGAAAAAGGCAAGTTCAGCATAATCCTGAAAACCAGGGGAGGTGGGGAAGAGCACTACTTCATGATTCCCCTGAAAGGCAGGTTTCTGGCGATTCCCCGAAAGGAAGAAAAGCAGAGAAAAATCTGGGACAGCAAAAACAAAAAAGCAGTTAAATTCTAGGCCTCCTCTTCCGGTTCCTCTTTTTCCTCTGTTATACCCTTTCTTTCCTTTATCTGGCTGATAACCTTCTGCTCAAGGTCCTTTGGAAGCGGCTCATAAACGATATCAATAAGCCAGTAAAAGCCCAGGCCCCCGGTTGCTGATTTGAGGGCGGAATTGAATCCGAACATCTCTGCCACAGGAAGCTTGGTTTTGATTGATGTAACACCTCTTTCCTCACTCATTTCAAGCACCTGCCCCCTTCTGTTGTTTATCTCCTTTGTTGCCCCGCTTAGCTGCTCTGTTGGCACATCAATCCTTATTATCTGCTTTGGCTCAAGTATAAATGCCTTTGCCCTGACCATTGCATCCCTTATGGCCCTTCTGACAGCAGGAATAACCTGGGCAGGCCCCCTGTGTATTGCATCCTCATGAAGCTTTGCATCCACAAGCTTTATCTTCACTGCAGAGCATGGCTCCCGGGCAAGAGGGCCTTCATCCATTGCCTCTGAGAAGGCCTGCTTTACCATCTCCATAACCTCCAGAATGGCATGAACACCCCTTGTCATATCCAGAAATATGCACTTGTTGTGTATCAGTTTCACCTTTTTGCTCTCTTCCCTGTCAAAACCTAGGGAAACAAGCTTGTCCTGCAGCTCCACATTCTTCTTTTTTACCTCCTGGTCCAGAATCTCACCATTAACCATTGCCTCATAAACCTTTGGCTCCAGCGGCTCTGCTATTATATAGAACTTGTTGTGCTTGTTGGGGGATTTTCCTTCCACAGGCTCCGGGGTAACATCCTTCACGGATTCATTGTATATGACTATAGGAGGCGAAACAGAAACCTCTATGCCTGCATCCTTCAGCGGCCTCTCAACCTTTGCATCTATATGAAGCTCTCCAAGTCCGGAAACAAGGTATTCCCCTGTATCCTCATTAATTTTTACCTGCAGGGTCGGGTCCTCCCTTCCTGTTCTCTTCAGAAAATCAATGAGCTTTGACAGGTCTTTTGGGTGCTTTGGCTCAATGGATTTTGTCACAACAGGCTCAAACATATGCTTTATTGCCTCAAACCCTGTGATAACATGCTCCGGAGCGCATAGTGTTTCCCCGGAAAATGCCTCTTTAAGACCTACGATACCCACTATGTTTCCTGCATTAACCTCATCCATGTTTATCCTCTGCTGCCCCTTGTAAACAGAAACCTGCTGTATCTTTTCCCTTTTCTGCATCGCCACCAGCCTTACCTCCTGCCCCTTGTTTATTTTGCCTGAAAATATCCTGACAGTGGCAACATATCCTGCATGCGGGTCAGGATAAATCTTTGTAACAATTGCAGCCAGCTTCCCGTTCGGGTTGCAGCTTTCCATGTCCTTGAACTCCTGGGAATCCTTTTCACCAGGCCATATCTTCTCTATCCTGTACTTCTGCGCCTCAAGAGGATTTGGCAGATGCCTTATAACCATGTCAAGAATAACCTTGTGCATGGGTGATTTCTTTGCAAGCTCCTCTTCCTTCCCTTCCTGGGTGAAATCAATTATGTCCTTGAATGACACATTTGCTGTTTTCATTATGGGAACAGAAATTGCCCATTTCTTGGTTGCGGAACCGAATGCAACAGAGCCGTCTTCCACATTAACAACCCATTTGTCCTTGTATCCCTCTTCAGCGTATTTCTGTATAAGCAGGTTGACGTTTGTTATAATGTTCTTGAATTTTTCCTGCATCTCCTCAGGGGTGAGCTTTATCTCCTTTACAAGCCTGTCAACCTTGTTTATGAAAAGAATAGGCTTAACCCTTTCCTTCAGGCTCTGCCTTATCACTGTTTCTGTCTGGGGCATCACGCCTTCCACAGCATCAACCACGACCACAACACCATCCACAGCCCTCATGGCTCTTGTTACATCACCGCCAAAATCCACATGGCCCGGGGTGTCAATGAGATTTATAAGATAATCCCTGCCTTCCCAGTTGTGAATCATGGAAACATTTGCAGCATATATAGTTATGCCCCTTTCCTGCTCCTGCTCTACAAAATCCATATAAAGCTGCTGGCCTGCAAGCTGCTCCGAGATTATTCCTGCACCTGCAAGGAGGGAATCTGTGAGTGTTGTTTTACCATGGTCTATATGTGCCACTATCCCAATGTTCCTTATCTGGTCCAGTCTTGTCATCAGATTCTTTATGGTTTCTGTTGAAATTTCCGCCATAATTTTCACATAATATGAATAGATTATTACTTAATCCATACAAATAAATATATTATTTCTTGCCTCCGGGGGATAAAACCTCGATTTTTTCAATTTCAGAGAACCTGACAGGATATATTTTGTTTCCCGCCTTTTTTATGTTCATCTGAAGAGTGCCTCCTATTGCGGATTTCACAAACTCATCTATTGAGGATTTGCTGGCTGCCGCCCTCAGCGATTCTTTAACAAGCTCTCTGATTTTTTTTCTCACATCAATGTTTGTGTTCCTGTTCATTACTGTTACTGCAGTTACCTGCAGCTTCCATCCATCCTTTGTTTCCAGCTCATCAAATGTCATTATTTTGTCCAGTTTTTTCCTGACAACCCTGAATATATGCTCCTTCAGCACACTGTAACCATGAAATCTTGTGCTTACCCTGTTGCTGTCAATCCTACATCCAAAACCCTTCCAATAAGTGATTTTGGATCGGTTGTGGGGGTTTCAGCTATCGCACTGCCCCCGAATTCCTTAGGGGTTAAGATAACGAACCAGTCCTTTCCCTTCCATTTTTTTACCAGCTTCTCCCTGTCCAGTGGCTTCTCCTTCACTTCCTTCGACTTCTCCACTGGCTCCTCTTTCACTCTCTGCTGACCCATTATTCACCTCATTTTCCGGCTTTTCAGAATCCTCTGAAACGCTGCCAGTCAAAACATTACTAATTATTGACTCTATACTATTTATAAAAGTTTCCTCAGAACCTTTCTCTATTGTGGCTCCTGCAGCTCCCAAATGGCCTCCTGCCTCGCCTCCAATGCTCCTTGCAGCCTGCACAACAACATCTCTCAGATTGAGTCCACCCCTGACTATTTTATCCGAAGCCCTTGCACTCACTTTTGTTTTTCCATCTGCGGTGTAAACAAAGGCAAATGTTGGCTTGTCAGGAACAACCCCGGACCTGCTTATTATGGAAACCACATTTGATATAACATGTTCTGATATTTTTTCCCCTGCCATGATATAGTTGGCATTCTCTGTCTGCCTTATTGAGTCCTTGTTGCTGTAAACCCATGACATAGCCTTTCCTATCTCCCTCCTGTAATTTTCCAGCACCTCGTTAACTTTCCCGAAGCTTTCCCTGTCGTTAAGGCATAATGCAACGCCAAGGTATCCCATACCAAGCTTCCCTGTTGCATTAAGAAGGGTTGCAAACTCATTTGCGTCACTGAAGTCCTTCTTGTCCAGAAGCTCATAATTGTCTCCGAATATCCAGTCAGGGTTGTCCTGGTTCCCGAAAACCCTTTCCTTTATTATTCCTGTTGCCAGCCTTCTCTGCTCCTCTTCGGACAGGCTTGCAAGATTTCTCCATTTTCCGTTTTCATCCTTCAGCTCTATTCCCAGCTCCTGAAGGAAATGCACGCTGCCTGATTCAGAACCGGAAACCCCCGGAATGTAGGGGTCAAGGGAATACTCCAGCGCCTTGTGTATGGGCCTTGTATGCTTTCCCCAGAGCCTTAACCCTCTCATTACCTTCATCTTGCCTGTTGCCTGCGCATCCTTGAGTATCTCCCTGTTAAGGCCAAGAAGCCCCCAGTCAGAGCCAACACTCCCTATCTGCGAATCACCTATCGCACCTATCACAGCAAGCTCGCTCAGGTCCCTGTTTTCAGGGCTCATTGCCCTTGCCAGAAGATATGCAATACCTGACCCGGATACATTATCCTCAATACCGAAAACAATAGGGTTTATATGGAAAACCCTCTCGGAAAGAATCTCACCCTCAATCTGGTGATGGTCAGAGATTATAACACTTTTTCCGCTTTCTGCAAGGTGTTTTTGTATGATTTCTATCTGGCCAGAGCCCATATCAAGAAACAGAAAGAGTTTTCCTTTCTCCTTTGCCAGCGCTTTCACATCCTCCTCATACAGCTGTTTTATAAAACTGAGATGAAAGCTCTTCCCTTCCCTTGCCAGTGCCTTTACCATTATTGCCGCTGAGCAGATGCCATCGCAGTCATAATGGCTTACAACCCTTACCATTCCGGGATGATACTTTATCAAATCAGCAATCTTCTTTGCCCTCAATACCAGCTTCTCAACGCTTTCCCTCATTAAAACCCCTCTTGCTTACGCCTTGCAATCTGTTACGGGGACAGCTATATGCTCAGTGCATACTGTCCTTGGCATTAGCTGTCGTTTTATGCTTCGCCTTGCAAACTGCAACGGAAACCGCTTATACTTTATGCAGTTGGTTATGCTGAACCAGAGAAAACCATTGTTTTCAACAGTGGATGTATGGTTCTGGTTCAACAGCTGTTGCCTCGCCAAGAAAACCGCCGACTTTAGTAGGCGGATATACGGAGGCAACATTATGCAAAATGCCCACAGTATTTATTGGAATCTAAAATTTATAAATCAGAGAAATCCATGCATTGGAAAACAAGCCTGTTCGGTTCCGGGGCCGTATTTTTTCTGAAGCTCCTCCCAGTTCAGCTCTTTCCCTTCTTTTCTGAACTTCAGAAAAAGAACAGCCAGTGCTGCAAGAATTATTATGCCTGCAGCAACAAGCCATAACCATGGAAATTCTGCAGAGCATGGCACATTGCTGTAATAACCTGAGCAGCAGTAACCGGAATCAGCTATTATATCCCCGCATATGCATTCTGCAACTATTTCACCTTCTGTGCAGGATGAAACATTCTCCCCTGTGCAGTTCTCATCTGTAAACCCATCGCAGTCATTGTCAAGTCCGTCATTGCATATCTCCATTACAGGAGAAACGCCTCCTGTGCAGTTTCCCCACATACCATTGCTGCAGTATGATATTCCAGACACGCACTCACCAACATCTGTTCCGCAGCTTCTTGTTATACCTTCATCCACAAGGCCATCGCAGTCATTGTCAATATTGTCACAGGTTTCATTTTCCGGAGAGCCCATGTTATAGCACTGGCATCGTGTTGTCTGAACAGAGTTGCCTGACCCTATGTTGTCCACAACCCCGTCGCAGTCATCATCAAGGCCGTTGCATATCTCAACAGAAGGGTCTACTGAGCCTATACATTCGCCCCATTGGCCGTTTATGCATACCTGAATCCCGTACTGGCATGGAAAAACATCCGACACGCCGCATGTCCTGCTGTCACCATCTGTGCATACAGTACCTGTTTCCTTTATCCCGAAGCCGGAAAAATCGGAAACACCGATTTCAAAGTAATTTCCTACCACATTATGAATAGGATTTGTGCTCTGCCATGCGCCTGCATTGCAATACCTTCCTGAAAAATTCCAGTTTGTGCATAAAAACAGTGTAATGTTGTTCTCATCAAGCACAGACTCATTGTAATACATCTTAACCCTGGCGCTGCTGAAGCTGTATGTGTTGTTCACAGCATACACAAGAGGATATTCTGCCTGCAGGTCCTCTTTCTTGTCAAAGCCCATCACCCTGTCATGATTTGCAGAAATATTAACATTCTGCAGAAGCACATGAAATGTACCATTGAATGCTATGAACAAAATATCATAAACACCCTTTACAATATTCTTGCCGGGAAAGCTGCCTGAAGATGAAATGTAGCTGTTAACAACATCATTTGTGCCAGCATAATAAATTACAACACTTGAGTTAATTCCGTTGCCGCTTGCATTTACAACACTGATGCTGAACTGAATAATCCCTTCTGCAATGAAATAGGTTGTATTGCTTTCTGTATTTCCTTCAGTGTCGTTTGCAAAGAATGTTATGTTATATCTTCCTGCAACTGTGGTTGTGTAATTCTTCTGTGTTGCATTCTGAAGCATTATGATTTTAACTGAATCATTGGGATCTGTTATCTCAGCCCATATGCTGTCAATATCATGAATACCGGAAACATTTGCTGTTATGCTTACATTTGAGCCGTTCGGGACTGTTTGTGGAGTTACTGAGTATGCAATAGCTATGGGCTGGCCAACAGTAAAGTATATTTCCTCTGTTGTTCCTATTTCTCCTGCTCTGTCCATGCAGTAAAATATTACACTGTGATGCCCGCTGTTCAAATTGGAATAAGTGTAATTAAACCATGTGCTGTTTACCTGTTCCATTGTCATGTTTGGTGTTTGGTTTAAAGAAAATCGGCACCAATCACATGCCCTGTTTGTGTTCACAGTGAATTCAATCCTGTTGGTATATGTCTGGTTCAAAGGCGAAACAGGTGTTATCCGAAATGTTTCTGTACTCAGTATTATTTTCCTGTCCTCTGTTACGTTCCAGTGGTCTGCTGTGTCGTTTGCATATACACGGAAATAATATGAGCCTTCACCGAGTTTGTAAAGCCTTTCTATTTCTGATGCTGTCAGGGTCCGGTTGTAGAATGCAATCTCGTCCATGAAACCATTAAACCAGTTATTGCCCCCATTTAATGCCTGCCCTATGTATATGTTGGCTGCTGAATTGAATATTGTGCTGTTGGTGACTGCCTGAATTTTGTCAACCTTCCCGTTCACATAAAGTACAGCATGTGTGTCATTTAATGTGACTGCCACATGCTGCCATTTGTTGAATTCAATGCTGTTCACATTTCCTGTTATGATTTCACCACCACCAGCCAACCCGTCATGATCCCAGGCGAATGCTGTGCTGTTATCCCCGTCTATCCAGAAGCTGTATGCCCTCTGGTTATCAGCGCTTTGAAACCTGTTGACAATTGTCAGGTCATTCCCTTCTTTCCATATAGGATAAACCCATGCTGCAATAGTGAGGTTGTTTGTGAGGTACATTGATGATGTGTTCAGCAGGTACCAGTATTCATAATCATCCCAGTAAGAGCTGTTGCCGAATTTTCCTTCATAGACAATATCAGGCGTGTATCCATATGTTTTTCCTATTGCATCATTGCTGTTTCCTGATGAATCGTTTATGTAGATATTATTTCCTGATATTCCTTTTATTTTGTTGAAATGGAACCATGCAACCATGCTGCCATCTGAGGGATATTCCCAGGCGGACAGGTTCAGGTAGCAATACTCTCCGCCCACTGCCATGCTGGTATTAAGACCAAACATATCAAGCCAGCATGTGTCAAGTGTTTCATTGCTTGTTACGTTTATGTAAATAAAGTTTTTGCTTGTTACAGATTCATTCTGAAGCGTGGGTGATGCAAACTCCAGCATAGGAGACCCGCTGGCTGACAAAACCCCCACCCCAATGGTTACCATAAAAACAAAAAAAACCATTATACAATTCCCAATTTTTTTCATATTTATATTATTTATAAATCCCCTAATAAATAAGGTATGAAAACCAAAAAACCAAAGGCCTTGGTTCTGCTTTCAGGCGGGCTTGACAGCAGGCTTGCATGCAAAATCCTTGAAGAGCAGCTTGGAAGGGAAAACATGGAAGCTGTTTTCTTTATTCTGCCATTCGGGGGAGGATGCTGCAATGATGTTTCCTGTGTTTTCAGGTTCTGCCAGACACAAAACCTGAAACTCCATGTGATTGACTGCACAAAAGGCGGAATGTTCAGGAAATACATGGAAATAATAAAAAAACCGAAATTCCAGAGAGGCGTGGCGCTAAACCCATGCATTGACTGCCATGTTTTCATGCTCGGGGAAGCAAAAAAACTTGCAGGAAAAACAGGTGCAGACATAATCGCAACAGGAGAGGTTCTGGGGGAGAGGCCACTGAGCCAGAACAGGCATGCATTGTCTGTTGTTGAAAAGGCTGCAGGGCTGGAGGGAAAGCTGCTGAGGCCTTTGTCAGCCAGGCTTCTGCCTGAAACAGAGGCAGAAAAAAACAAATGGATAGACAGAAGCAGACTGCTTGACATAAAGGGAAGAGGCAGAAAAAGACAGATAGCGCTGGCAAAAAAATACAGGATAAGCTTCCCCTCGCCGGGAGGCGGCTGCCTTCTCACAGACAGGGAATTCTCAAAAAGGCTTTCTGACCTGCTGAAGCATGAAAAAAATCCCACTCCGGATGAGATAGAACTGCTTAAAATGGGAAGGCACTTCAGGTCAGGAAAAACCAGAATAATTGTTGGAAGGAACCGGAAAGAAAATACTATGCTGATCAGGCTTGCCAGGAAAATGAAGCTTCCTTACATGGAGGCAAAAGATTATATGGGCCCTGACACAATAATCCACGGAAGGCAGACAAAAACAGGGCTTCAGAGAGCCGCATCCCTGACAGCCCGCTATTCAGATGCCCCGGAAAACAAGCAGGTGGAAATAGTTTACATAAAAGGCAAAACAAAAAAAATCCTGAAAGCGAAAGGCATTTCCCAGAAAACCCTGGAAAAAACAAGGGTTTAATTTCTTTAATTAGTATGAATTTACTAATACTAAATATGAGCAATATCAGCCAGATAATGAAAGACATAAAATCCCTGAAGATTCAGGGCGCAGACAATGTGGCAAAGGCAGGCATTCTTGTTCTTGAACTCACAGCCAGGAAATCAAAGGCAAAAAACAGGAAGCGGTTTATCAGGGAACTGGAATCAATAACAGGAAAACTTTTCAAAACAAGGCCCACAGAGCCTGCAATGAGGAATGCCCTGGCATCAATTCTTCTGGATGTGCAGAAAAGCGGGGCAGAAAGCCCCGAAGCCCTGAAAAGAACTGCAGTAAAGCTTTGCAGGGATTTTTCCAGGAAAATTGAAATGCTGCCTGAGCAGATTGCCTCTTTCGGGGCAGGGCTGATAAGCTCTGGGGATACAATTTTGCTGCACTGCCATTCTGAATCTGCTGTTGGGATTCTGAAAAAGGCAAAATCCCAGGGAAAGAAGCTCTCAGCCATAGTAACAGAAACCAGGCCCAGGAACCAGGGCATCATAACAGCCAGGGATTTGCTCAGGGCAAAAATACCTGTTACCTTCTGCGTGGATTCTGCTGCCGGATATGTGATGAAAAAGGCTGACAAGGTCCTGGTGGGCTGCGATGCAATACTTCCTGACGGCTCAATAGTTAACAAGATAGGCACATTCCCCGCTGCCGTGCTGGCTGACAGGTTTGGAAAGCCTTTTTATGTCGCCGGGGGAACAATAAAATTCACAGAAAAGATAGAGATAGAGCAGAGAGACCCGAAAGAGGTTATAGACAGGAAAAAAATCCCGGGGGCAAAGATAATAAACCCTGCATTTGACATCACGCCTGCTGAATTTATAGATTCAATAATTACAGAGAAGGGCATTGCAAAGCCGGGAATGATAAAGCAGATTGTGAGCAGGGAAGCCATGCCTTAATTATAACCAAACCCACTAATATTGCTGCTCGCCTAAATCATTTCTTATCTTTTCCTGTATTGCTTTATGCATTTCAGACAGGCCTGCTGCCCTGTAGCAGACAAGAACAGCTTTCTCTATGCCTTCCTCCAGCACAGCCGAGAAATAGCTGCAGAGATCATGCAAAAATTTTTTTGAGTATCCAAAAGGCATGCCCCAGTGCTTTTCCATTATCTTTTCAAGCTGCTCAAGGGAAATACCCAGTCCCCCAAGTTTAATTCCCTGTTCCTTCAGCTTTTCAACAGCCTCGCATAACCTGTAAAATTCATATGCATAATAATCCAGAAGGATTCCACCCTCAAAGTTCCCTTCTTTGTATATCCTTTCCGCCTCTCCTGCATGAAAGTCGCCGGCAACCTCGCATATTCTTTCCATATCTGCTGTCATAATCTCTCCTTACATGGAAAACACAGCATTTATCATAAAATCACATAAAGCTCTTCGCATCCTTTCTTTTCTGTTTGCTTTTTTCAAAATACTCAACAGCAACCCTGTCCAGCGGCTTTCCCTTTGATGAAGGCTTTGATTCCCTTTTTCTTATCTTTATAAAAAGAGGAAAGTTAACCGCTTCCCCGACTATGAGGGCAGAGCCCACAGGAAGCGTTGAGATTCTTCCTACCACATCAGACCTGAGACCTTCCGAACTTTCGGAAATATGCTTAAGGTCATATGGGTTCGTAACCTTCATTATTATATGCGTGTTGCACTGTGACAGCGCGGTTGTGGAAAGCTGCACAGGCCTCTGGGAAACCAGGCAAAGCCCTGCATTGAATTTCCTTCCCTCCCTGGCTATGGTTGTTATTATCCCCTTGGCCAGTGCTTCCTCCCTTTTCATTTTTTCAGGGGCAAAATTGTGCGCCTCCTCAACCATAAAAATAAAAGGCGGTATGAGCTCATCCCTCCTGGCATTGAACAGTTTTTTTGCCAAATAGGAAACAATTATCTGCTTCCTTCTTGAATTTGCTGTGTCTGAAAGGTCAATCACTGTAAGCCCGCCCTGCCTTGCCATGTCATCAAGGGCAGGATAATCAACCATGCCGAAAATTCCAAGCCCCATAAGGTCATAGAGGCCTGAAAGCAGGGGATCCTTGGTTTTCGGGCTTATCTCTTTTCTGCCTTCTATCTCCCGGACCAAATCCTCCAGGCTGTATTTTCTGCCTTTCATCTCCCTCATGATTTTTGAAAGCTCCCTGAGCTGGGCAAAGCTTATGCCAGGTATATACTCTTTCAGCTGGTATGTTGAAAGGCTGGGAATCCCGATTCTGATATCCCTGCTGCCGAAAACCCTTGTTTTCCCGGCATAGTTGCTGTCCTCGGCAAAGCTTGTATACTCCCCGTGCGTGTCTATAACAATCACCGCAAGCTGCCCCTCCTCGGGCTTCCTTCTGAGAAGCTCCTCAATAAGCACGCTCGCAAGATAGGACTTTCCCGCCCCGCTTATTGCCAGGATTGCAAGATGCTTCTGAAGAAGCCTTGTCATGTCCAGTTTTGCATCCAGGTCATGATAGGAAACAGTGCCAAGATGAATGCCTGCCCTGTTCAGGCCAAAAAGCGTTTCCAGTATTTCATTTTCCGGTTCAACAACCTTCATGCCCGGGGAGGGCGGAACAAGGCTTTCACCGAAAACCCCGGAGCTGCATACCCCGACAGAATTAACCTCTGCAATAAGATATTCCCAGTCATTTACAGGAAAGATTTCAGCCATTCCCCTGCCCGAACTTTCATACTCCCTTACAGATTCCGGGTGCGTAAAATACCTGTTTGTCTTAAGCACATCGGAAACCCTTCCTATAAGCTTTCCTTCCTCTGTGTTTATCTGGACAAACTGCCCCCTTCTGACCTTTGCATCAGGGTTTATCACAAAAGAAAACCTTCTGGTGTTCGGCCCCTCAAAGGTTGAAACAACAGTCCCATACTCTTTCATAACATTCTATTTTCTATTGTATTAAAAATATAAATTTGAATTCCATGCTGTTTCCTGAAAAGACTGAAAGATTTTTTAACACAAACAAATATATTATATGAAGCATGTGAAAAAGAGAAAAGAGCAGCTGAAATTTCTTTACAACATAGACAAAATAATTGACAGCAAAAGAAGCTTCAGGGCAAAAACAAACGCCATAATGAGGAAAGTAATGTCAATGATAAGCGCAGACAGCTGCTATGCATTCTTAAGGGCGGATGAAGAGATAAAGGTTAACATAAACAGCTTTGATGAATCTGTTCTGAAGAAAATGAGAAGCAGATACAGGCAGCCCAGGATTATAAATATGGGAAGGAAATCATTCCTCAGGGTGCCGCTTAACATAGCAAATGAGAATTTCGGGTTTCTTCTTTTCCTGAGAAAAAATTACACATTCAATGTAACAGACAAAATACTCCTGAGGACTATTGCAAAGCAGATGGAGAGCCTGGTGATGGTAAGAAAGGAAAAGGAAATGATTAAAAGCATATTCAAGCACTATCTTGCTGAGCATCTTGTTGAGGAACTGATTGAAAAGGAAAAACACAGGCTTATGAAGAAGAGAGCCACGGTCAGCATACTGTTTGCAGACATAAGGGGATTCACCCTTCTTTGCAAAAACAACAAACCTGTAACAGTGTTCAGAATGCTGGATGAATACCTTTCAGTAATGTCAGAGATAATAATGAAACATGGCGGCATGGTTGACAAGTTCATAGGCGACGAGATAATGGGCGTTTTCGGGGCACCTTATGCTGACAGGCATCATGCGGTTTCTGTGGTTGAATGCGCGCTGGACATGATAAGGAAAATGAAGGAGCTCAAGAAAAAATGGAACAGGAAATTCATCAGCATGGGAATAGGCATAAGCTCAGGCCATGTGATAACAGGAACGCTTGGGAGGGAAAGGATATCATATGAGGTGATAGGCAACGCAGTGAATATAGCAGCCAAGATAGAAAAAAGAAACGAGAAGGGCATACTTATAGGAGAAAACACATACAGGCTTGTTAAAGACAGGTTCTGCACAAAAAAGGTAAAGCCCACAAAAATAAATGAGAGGGAAAGGATTGAAACATATAAGGTTTGTTCTTAAATATTTTTTATGAAATTCCTCACAAACAGGCCTGCTGTGCTTCTTGAGAAGGAGAAAACACTTGTG
The DNA here is from genome assembly GCA_017609225.1 of Candidatus Aenigmatarchaeota archaeon. Taxonomy (GTDB): domain Archaea; phylum Aenigmatarchaeota; class Aenigmatarchaeia; order QMZP01; family QMZP01; genus JAFCEK01. Next base: position 18,172 of record JAFCEK010000018.1, read on the forward strand.
GTTGCAGACCTGCATATTGGCATAGAGCATGAATTCAGGAAGTCAGGCATAAGCATACCCAGCCAGACAGAAAAAATGAGAAAGAGAATAGAGATGCTTTCCAGGGAAACCAAGGCAAAGAAACTGGTTATACTTGGGGATGTGAAGCATAAGGTTCCGGGCATAAGCTGGCAGGAGCTGAGAGAAATACCGGAATTTTTAAACAAACTGGACAAAAAAATCCCTCTTGAGATTGTGCCCGGAAACCATGACAGCAGCCTGAAAAATCTTGTTCCCAGCATAAAGTTCCATCCTGCCAGGGGAATCCTGCTCGGAAAAACCTACCTTGCCCATGGGCACACATGGCCTTCCCCTGATTTTCTCAGGGCAGATTTTGTTCTGACAGCGCACAGGCACCCCTTGTTTGAATTCAGGGACAGCCTTGGCTACAGATGGTCAGAGCCGGTATGGATAAAAACAGTGCTGAAAAAAAGCATAATAAGAAAGAAATTTCCCGATGCAAAAACAGGAAGGCTTCCAGGAATTGTGATAATGCCTGCATTCAATCCATTTGCAGGGGGAATTTCTGTAAACTCAAAGAACCCGGGAAAAAGCGAAAAGCGGTACACAGGGCCCATGATTAAATCAGCTGATATGAAAAAAGCCAGGCTTTATTTACTTGATGGAACTTTTTTGGGCACAGGCTAATCCCTCCAGAATCTTTTTGTTCTTGCATACTGCCTCTCTGCCTCCAGTATCTCCCTCAGCAGCTCGTCTCCCTTCAGCTGCTTTGCCAGAATCCTTCCTGCTGTCCTGGTGCCAATGCCCCTCCCTGCCAGAACAACCACAGCATCCTTTCCTGAGCTTACAACCATGCTTGCACCATCCATCAGGTTGTTCACAATTTCCATCTCATTCTTGGTAAGATTCCTGTTTTTTATGAACTTTTTGAGAAGCTCCTCCTTCTCTGTCTCATGCGGCCTTATAACAGCCATCAGCCTTGCCTTGCACTGCGGGCATCTCAAATTTTCAGGCAGGTCCTTCACAAGATAGTTTATGCCCCAGCCGCAGCATGCGCATATAATCCTGATCTTGGTGTTGAGAAGCCTCATCTTGAAAATCCTGAATATTTCCTTCTCCGGCTTCTCGGGAGCCACAAGTTCATATCTTCTCATAAGCCCCAGCCTTCCAATATATGAAAGCCCCCTCATAACCCTTATTTTCAGCTCATTTCTTCCAATCATCTCCAGGACTTTTTTTGTTCCCTTCAGGTCAAGTTTTTCCTCAAAAATCTCATTCATTGCCTCCCTGAACGCAGGGCTGTCCCTGTAAACCTCTATTATCTTTTTCAGATATCCCTTGCCGAAATCTGCGTCCCTTGATATTATCCCGAATCTCTGCGCCACATGCAGGAATCTCCAGTGGAACAGCTCTGTATTGGGAAGTGCAGATTCAAGCAGAGGCTTTAACTCACCCGGCTTCAGGTTCCTGAATGTTTCAAGAACAGTTTCCCATTTTTCAGACTGCACAAGAACCATTATTCTGTAGGGGTCTGTCTGGAGACCAACAGAACCCAGCCTTGCAGTGAGAAGGGATGACAATACCCTGCCCAGGGTTTCATTAATCATGGAGCCGAAGCATGTATGAAACACAACAACAACCATATCTCTTGCCTGGTAGTGTTCAACCAGTATGCTGGAGGAATCAGGCACAAACCCGAATTTTTTCTGCTTTTTTACGGTGCTGTAAATCCTGCCTGCAGCATCCCCCGCAACAGAATAGGTTTTTTCAAGATATTCCATAACCCTTGGCCTTGGCTGTTTCATGCCTTCATTAACTTCCCTTCTCAGCATACCAACCTCCTGGGCAACCCTGTACGGAACAGGTATAAGTTCTCCCTCCCATGCGGGTATTGCTGCCTCTATACCTGTCATGGGTTCCACAAAAATTTTGTTCCTCCTGACCTCCAGGATTTTCCATGCCTGTCCCTTTACTATGAATCCTGTTCCAGGAGAGCCATGCAGTGCGATGAATTCTGCATCCAGGCTGCCGACAGGCCTGTTTGAAACCACGTCAAAAACCTGGTAGTTCTTTACATCAGGAATAGTGGAAAGGTTTCTGAAATAATACTCCCATGCCCTCTTTCTCCTCCTGATTTGAAATCCCTTTTTATCAGGGGATTCATTCAGCCAGATAAACCCGAGTTTCTGCAGCAGTTCACATACCTCAAGAAAATCCAGCTCTGTCAGTTTCCTGAACGGATATGCCTTTCTTATTATGCTGTATGCCCTCTTAAAATCAATATTATATTCCTCCAGGGCAAGCCCAGCAATCTGGTGCGCAAGCACATCAAGGGATTTTCCGTAAACCAGCGTGGGTTCAACCCAGCCCTCCAGGGCAAGCCTTGCTATCACAGCTGACTCAAAGCAGTCATCCGGGCCGGATGCTATTATCACGCCATCCGAAACACCACTTGCGGTGTGCCCGGACCTTCCCACCCTCTGAAGCAGCTTTGTGACCTGCCTGGGACTCATGTACTGCAGTATAAAATCAATAGAGCCAATATCAATTCCCAGCTCAAGGGAGCTTGTGCACACAAGGCTTTTTATTCTTCCCTTTTTGAACCCCTCCTCTGCCTCTATCCTTACATCCTTTGAAAGCGAGGAGTGATGTGTTTCGATGCTGAGATTTTTGTTCAGTATCTTCAGCCTGGAACTCAGCACTTCTGCTGTTTCTCTTGTGTTGGTAAACACAAGCACAGATTCCCTTTCATTTACAAGTTCATTGATTCTCCTGAGTCTGGCAGCAGTTTCAGGACCCAGAAATATCTCCGAGGCTGTTTCATAATCCTTTCTGCCAGGGTTTGGAGACTCAACCCTTATGTTCAGGTTTTTTACCTTCATGGTATTTACAATGGTGCATTCTCCTCTGCTTCCACCTGTAAGAAATCCTGCAACCTTTTTCGGAGAACCCAGTGTAGCAGAAAGCCCTATAATCTGGGGTTCAGGATTTCCTGAATTCCTTATAAGCTCCTTCAGTCTTTCAAGCCCGACAGAAAGCTGGACGCCTCTCTTGCTGCTCACAAGCTCATGGACCTCATCTATAACAATCCATTTCACATTGCTCAGATGCTTTCTCATAAGTTTTCCTATAAGTATTGCCTGCAGCGTTTCCGGGGTTGATATCAGCAAATCAGACGGATTTTGTGCCTGCATGCTTCTCTCATACTGTGTTGTGTCGCCATGCCTGACAGAAACCTCAAAGCCCAGTTCGTTTGCCCACCAGAGAATCCTCTTCAGCAGGTCCCTGTTCAGGCTCTTTAATGGGGTGATGTAAAGCATTGAAATCTGCTTGTGCTCCTTCCGGAGCCACAAATCCAGCACTGGCAGCAGAACAGATTCTGTTTTGCCAAGGCCTGTCGGGGCGATAAGCAGGGTATTTTTGCCCTGGTGTATGTGGGGTGTTCCCTGCATCTGGATATCAGTGGGGCTGACAAATCCCCTCCTCTCTATTGCCTTCTTCATTTTCTCAGAAAAAACCTCCCATGGCATAAATTCACTGCTCCTGTGCAGTATTAAGTATGAAGAAATAGTTTATAAATCAATCCAATATTCCATTCTTTTTAAGAAACTGGAACAAAATATATTATATGCGGGGCAGATATTTGATTTTTGTTTTGGCAGCTCTTTCAGTCATTTTGCTATCCGGCCCTGTATCAGGATTTGTGAATATAAATATAGAGGATGCAGGTTCCTATCTCAAAAATCAGAGGCTCAGCGGTTCTGTTAATATAGAATATAATGAGCTTATACCAAGGACATCCTCAATCAGCGCATATATCAATGGTTATTTAAAGGGCTCCCTCAGCCTTTATGATTACCTTATGGAAGAAGCAGATTACATATACCAGGACCAGCCCTTTGCATATGAAATAACAGCACAGGGAAGAACAGAATGGAAGGAATACAAAACCGAATATTTTGATTATGTTGTAACAGTAATGGGAACATATCTGAACGGAAGTGCATGGCTGATTCGGTTTGAAAGTGATGAGCTTCACCCTGAGTATGTAAACGGCTCGGACGGGTTAAAATTCATATACAATGTTTCCCAGTCCGTAAGCATACCGGAAGAAACCAGCGGAGACACAGTGTGGTATGTTAATGACAACAATAACAATGTTATAACCACAATGAGGGCTGCATGCGGCAATCAGAGATATCCGCCAGGCACGGGAGTTCTAACCACAAAACATGGCTGGATTATAAAAAACCTTCCGGAAAATTTATGGACTGATATTGGCGGAACCTCGGACAAAAAAGTAACAATAGAGCCGTTTGACAACAACAGCCTTTTTCAGAATACAACATATGGCGCTCCTTCCGGTCTGGCTGGAGGGATATACAAAATTAAAAACAACCAGTGGATCTCAAAGGGGGAGATAAGGGTATATAATTTTGATTCAGCAGCAGATTATTCAATAATTTTCCTTCCTCCAAACGGACCCAACATCTGTGCCTATACAGAATCATACACCCAGAATTACCTGGACTGGGAAAGAACAAAAACAGAAAGCAATATAACAAACTATGTCCAGTCCTTTACAAAAACCTATTCGGATGAAGAGATTGTTTCACTGATGAACCCGCCAGACTGCCCTGAAGCATCATTTGAATGCAGTAAAACAATAACAAGCTTTGATGCATTCAAAACCGAAGACATTTTTGGTTCGGTAAATTTTGTTTCAGACCCTGAAACAAAAACAGTAGAAGCAACCACATCCTCAACAGCACTTGCCCAGACCTATGCAACAGGCAGCATAGATTTCGGGAATTTCTCAAACCTGAACGCGCCCCCCTTTAATGGAACCCATGAGCTGGAATTCAGCATACAGGGCGTTAACTCAAGTTCCATAAACTTTACTGTATGCGCTGATTCTGATAATGACGGATACTGCGAAGGCATACAGGACTGCAATGACACAGACCCTGACATAAACCCGGAAGCCAATGAAATATGCGATGGCATTGACAACAACTGCAACGGCGAAACAGATGAAGGGTTTGAAGTTCAGGGAATAATACTTGGCACAGCCTGCGGCATACCGCACAGCGCATGCGAAGGCATATATGTCTGCACCCCGGACGGTCTTAACATTACATGCAATGCCCCGCATTCCCCCGGTGAGCTTCAGGAGATATGCAATAATTATATTGATGATGACTGTGACGGGATTACCGATGAGCCGCCTCCTCTCATGGCCAATGGCATCAAGCAGACATGCATAATATACTGCCAGCCAGGTGAAACCAAGGAATGCGGAAGCAACATAGGTGAATGCAGGATGGGCTATTATCCATGCATAAATCATACATGGATTGAAACAGAATGCATAAACAGCGTTGGCCCCTCGGAGGAGATATGCGATGGGAAGGACAATGACTGTGATGGAGTTACCGATAATGTTGGAGGAGGTGATTCTGTGTCAGCAACAGGATGCCAGTGCTACAATGGCGGTCAGCCACAGACGGAGGTATGCAATGATATTGATGATGACTGCGACGGCCAAATTGATGAAGATTTGTTCTGCTGCACCCCCGGGGAAACAAGGCAGTGCGGAACTGATGTAGGTGAATGCGAGTTTGGAACCCAGACATGCACATCTCAGGGCTCATGGCCAACCCAGTGCATTGGCGGGATAAAACCTGTATATGAGATATGCTACAACAACCTTGATGATGACTGCGACGGCGAAACCGATGAGAACTGCGAACCAAGCATAACATGCAGAAATGAAATCCAGGACCTGAATGAGCAGGGCATTGACTGCGGCGGTCCATGCCCGAAGGAG
>JAFCEK010000019.1 GCA_017609225.1 Candidatus Aenigmatarchaeota archaeon
TGCTGTTGCTTTCAGACATGTACAGCAGCTCTCCTGAAATCCTTATTTCACCAATATCCGGGGTGTATGTTGTGGTAAAATCAAACCCCATGGAAAGCGCCTTTTTCTTGAGTGTTGGAACGCTTACTTCCTTTATTTCGCTTATCTTTGGCGTTGAGTTAACCTTTATCTCTCCTCCTGCTGCAGCCTTTTTCCTGTTTCCTTCCATTGCTGTTAATGTTAAGCCAATTATTGGCATAAATTCACCTTTATTGATTTTATACTATTAATTATGCAAAGATATTTAAATTGATTTCTGCCTCTTGTTTTGGGCATATGTTAAGCATAAATATAATATAATGCAATATAAAGGCGAAAACACAGCTGCCTTATATGATATGCACGAGGCAGTGGATATAAAAAACAGGTTATTGCTTTATGCAGGTTTTGGTTCCTGTTGCAGAGGGCTTTGAAGAGATGGAGTTTGCCATTGTAGTGAATGTGCTGAGAAGGGCAGGCATTGATGTTGTTACAGCAGGCATACCAGGCACAATGATAAAGGGCTCCAGGGGCATAACCATGATGATGGACAAGAAGATTGATGACATAAACATGGATGACCTGGACAAGGAATTTGATGCCCTGGTTCTGGTTGGAGGATACCCCGGGTATGTGAATCTGGGAAAATCACAGAAGGTGCTGAATGCCATAATAAAAATGAACAACAGCAAAAGGCTTGTTGCAGCTATCTGCGGCGCGCCCTCGGTTCTGGCAAAAGTGGGTATTCTGGAGGACAAAAAAGCCACGATATACCCAGGCATGGAAAAGGAGATACCAAGGCCCAGGGGAGGAAAGATGGTTGAGGATGAAAACATACTGACAGCTGCAGGCCCGGGGGTTGCAGTTGATTTTGCACTGAAAATAGTGGAGAGACTTCTTGATTCCAATGAGGCAAAAAAAGTGAAAAAAGAGCTTGTGTGCTGAAACAAAAAACATTTGATGGAAATTTTCTTAAAGAATATAAATGTACGGAACCAATATTTAACAAAGCAAAAACCAGTTTCTTGAGTGATTTTGCATGCTTACGGATACTGACAAAAAAATCCTGGAACTCATGAAGGAAAGGCTTCTTGTGAACAAGGAAGAGATAGCAAGGCTTCTGGGGGCAAACGGCAACGGGATGGATACAAGCTTCCAGAGGCTTGCGGAGATGGGATATATAGAAAAAGTGGAGAGCCTGGGAACCTGTTTTGTTATAACCCAGACAGGCATAAGGGCGCTGAAGTCTTAGACCACTTGAACCAATCTGTATAAGTGGTCATATTTTCTGAAGTCTTAGACCACTTGAACAGCTGCGGCGGCTTGTGCATAATCTCATTAGTGCCCTTTAAATTGGTATTCTTTTTCCTGATGATGTCCTTCGCATTTTTCCAAAATCTGTTTTTTCCAGTTCTTTGTAGGAGAAAACAGGACCGTCAGTGCATACCCTGTAGCCGCCTATGTCGCATGAGCCGCACAATCCTGTCCCGCATTTCATGTATCTTTCAAGCGAAAGGATGATATCAGCAGGGTCTGCAAACTCCATGGCATTTTCAGCAGCTGCAGCCATCATTTCTTCCGGCCCGCAGATAAAAAATTTTGAATTTCCCTTTCCATGTTTTTTGATAAGTCCTGTTACAAGGCCTTTCTCACCCCTGCTCCCGTCATCTGTTGAGATATACAACTCAGCACAGCATTTTTCAAACCTTTGCCTGAAAAGCAGGCTGTCTTCACTGCCAGCACCAAGCAATACTATGGGCTCAATACCATGCTCCATGTAAAGCATTTCTGAAAGATATGCAAGAGGAGCTGCCCCGCAGCCGCCTGCAACCATGAAATAATCTTTGCCTGAATCTTTACCGATAAAAGGGATAAATCCCCTTCCATAAGGGCCCCTTATCCATAAATTATCACCTTCTTTAATCCTGAAAATGCTGTGGCTGAATCCATTCTTATCGCCAACCCTTCTGACAGTTATGGATGTGCAGGGTTCACTGCCTGATATGGATATTGGATTTTCACTAACACCTGGAATCCATACCATCAGGAATTGCCCGGGCTCTGATGCTATATGATAATCCAGCACAAATGTTTTTGTTTCTCTGCACTCCTCCCTGATTTCAGCTATGCAGACTCTTCTATAATTCATGCGCAACACCAACCATATCCTCTATTTTTTCTGCTCCTGTTTCCTCCATTATTCTGCATAAATCATTCCCGAGTTTTTCAAGAAAATTTCCTATTCTTTCCATTGGCATGCCATAAAAACGCGTGCCTATAAACACAGCCCCTGCGCCTGCCATCATGTATTCAGCAACATCCATTGCATTGCATATGCCGCCTCCTCCTATTATGGGGATATCCACAGCCTCATATATCTGGTAAATGCATCCAATGCCCACAGGCTTTATTGCAGGGCCTGAAACACCGCCAAACCTGTTTGTAAGAACAGGCCTTTTTGCGTATACATCTATTGCCATCCCTCTTAGAGTGTTTATGCCTGATATTATGTCAGCCCCGGAATATTCAGCAGCCCTTGCTATTTCCCCTATATCAGTAACATTTGGAGTGAGCTTTACAATAAGCGGCTTTTTTGTTGCACCTCTTGCAGCTTTTGTGTGTTTTTCTGTAAGTTTTGCATCCTGACCTATGATTTTTTTGTACACATTGGGGCAGGATACGTTAAGCTCTATGGCATCAAAGCTGCCTTCAAGCCCTTCAATTATTTCCTTTACTTCATTTTCATCAGTCAGGCTGGCAACAGAAACTATAAGCGGCCTTTCCATAGGATAAAAATCACAGAGTTCCTCTCCTGTTTCATACATGCCGGGACAGGAAAACCCCACGGCATTAAGGCAGTAACATCCGGACTCGGCAAAAACAGGGGTTTCATGGCCTGTTCTTTCCTCTTTTGTTATTGTTTTTGTAACAACAGCGCCTGTTTTGTATTCGCATAATTTTTCAAGCAGCGGAAGCGTTGAAAATATGCCTGATGCATTCATCCATGGGTAATCCAGATGCAGCCCACCCAGCTCAACAGACAAATCAGCCATTAACATCCTTCAATAATTTGCAAAAAACAATTTAAACCCTGTTGTTCCAGAAATTCATGCTTTGTATTTTCCTTCCTTTCTGTATTTTTTCATTTCCTGGGAGAGATATGTGATGCCGCCGGATGTATAGGGACTTTCCCCTTCGGGCATAACATCAAGCGAGGCTGTGTATGTTTCCTTTTTCACTGTCTGCTGTGGCATGGTGAACCTGGCAATCCTTTTCCCGGAAGCTGCTTCCACCTGGATAACAGCCATGTTGCCTGTGCTTGTCTGGTATTTCCAGATTAGTTTCCCTTTCAGGTCCAGGCAGTAAAAATTACAGTCCCAGCAGCCGAAATATACCATGCCTTTGTATATGATGGGGTCTGAAATTATGTATGCGCTTCTCTTGAAGTCCCAGAGCTTCCTGCCTGTCTTTGCATTAAGGGCATAAAACCTGTTGTCTGTGGAACCAAAATAAATAACATTGTCATGAACAGCGGGGGTTATAAAGGCATGCCCGCCCATCCTGAATTTCCACAAAAGTTTTCCTTCCAGGTTCAGCGCATTAAGAGTCCAGTCATGGCAGCTGAAATAAATTGTATCATCCGCTATGCAAACCCTTCTGTGGCTTATTGGTTTGTCTGTTTTGTATCTCCACAGCTCAGTTCCGTCAGGATTCAATGCAAGCAGGGTGTTGTTGTAATTGGTTACATAGATAACATCCCTGTACACAGCCGGTGAGCCCATTTCACCACCAGCCACTGAAAGCTTCCAAACCATTTTGCCTGTTTCCTTGTCAAGCGCGTAAAGATTGCTGTCCCCTGAACCGAACAGCAGCATGTTTCTGTAAACAACAGGATCAGCTGCAATGTATTTATCTGTTCTGAACCTCCATTTCAGTTTTCCATCCAGTGTTATTGCATACATGTTGCCGTCTTCCGAGCCGAAATATATGGTATTATGCTGAACCAGAGAAAACCATTGTTTTCAAACAGTAGATGTATGGTTCTGGTTCAACAGCTGTTGCCTCGCCAAGAAAACCGCCGACTTTAGTCGCGGATATACGGAGGCAACATTATTTTCAATAGCAGGCCTGGATATAACCTTTCCCTTTGTTGGGAATTTCCATAACAGCTTCCCGTCAAGTGCAACTGCATAAAGGTTGTGGTCATAACAGCCGAAATAAATCACATCATTATATATTGCGGGATGAAATGGTATGTCTTCAGCCCTGAATACCAGTTTTTCCTTTCCGTCCAGGCCCAGCCCGTACAGCCTCCTGTCGCATGCAGAAAAGTATATAACATCCTTATACAAAACAGGGTTTGAGTGAATGCTGCCGCCTGTAATGTAATTGAATGAAACAGTCCCCTTTTTTTCTGCTATATATCCTCTTACCTCCTGAAGCATGCCGAATATTTACAGCTCGCCAAACTGTCCTGTATCAATGCCAATGCCAACACTACTTCCCAGATCCTCCTCTTCCAGATATTTCTCCATACATCCACTATCTATTAATTTAAACCCTGAAATTTATATCTTAAAGCAGAAACAGCAGCCCCGTGGTGTAGAGGTTCCCGGCTTGCCTGCCGGGTGCTGTGCACTGGTCAAGCATTTCGGGCCTTGGACAAAAAAGACCGCTTTGATAATCCAATGCAGACGGTCAATTGCCTAAGGCATTGATGGTCTGGGAAGGGCCATATGACAGGAGGAAACCCGGAGACTCCGGAACCTTCAAACCTCTGGTTTGAGGGTGGAGAATTCGAATCCGGACGGGGCTATAAATTTTTAATATTTTAATCTTGACGGAATATGGGTTTTCTGGGGAGGAAATACGGGGTTCCTGTTGACTTTCATATCCCAGTTTTATTGTAAAATAAAAGGGATATCATAACCATTAATCAGCTGTATTTTTATGAGCCCCTGACAAACAATAAAGAGAATACAATGGATTTATCGCGCAAGGAGAGAAAGGAGAAGGAAGACAGGATAAACCGCCTGTTCAGGCAGAACTGGAACCCAAAAAGGGTGCTGACAGGATATTTTTCTGTTTATATCACAGAGGGAATGGTAAGGTCCATAATGGTTATTCTCCCTGTTTACCTGCTCTCAGGCATTTTTAATCTGACCGCGGTTGAAATAGGCTTTATTCTCATACTGGCATATGTGCCATGGCATTTCAAGTTTCTGATCGGGCTGGGAATGGATGCCACGCCATCAATATGTACATGGAGAAGAAGAACATACATTGTTCTCGGCACATTCATTACAATAGGGGGCGTTCTATGGCTTGCAGGAACAACCAATGTATGGCTGGGGGTTCTGCCTGCAATAATAATGCTGATGACAGGCGATGCGCTTATAGACACAGGAATGGACAGCCTGCTGCTTGATGTTGCTCCCCCTGACTGGCATGGTGTTGGCCTGGGCGTTGGCTGGGGCGCAAGGGCAATAGGATACACCATATCTGCAGGGCTTACATGGTTTGTGCAGGCAAACTGGGGATGGACAGCAGCGCTTTGCATTTTTGCGCTCTACGCGCTTCCTGCGCTTCTGGCAACCCTGATAAACGAGCCTCCTGCAACAGAGGAGAGAAGAATAGCAAAAAAACCGCTGGCAGAGGCATTTACAAGCAAATGGATGCTGAGCTGGATTGCCTTTGCACTCCTTGGATGCTTTGTGTATGTGCTGGACCCAACAAGAGGCTTCCTCTCACTCGTGGCAAAAAACATAACAGGCAGCGAGGCATATGTTTCATACACAATGCTTATTACAATATGCTTTGGCATTGCCGCTGCTGCAGCTTCATTCAGCATGGGCAGGGTTCTGGACAGGACAGGGCACAGAAGGGGCTATTATATATCACTTTGCGGTGCGTTTTTCTCTGTGCTGCTCTGGATTTTCCTTGCTCCGGGCATGCTTTTCTGGCTTCTGGTTATCTCGGCAGTTCTGGGATTCTTCAGCGCCTTCAATTTCATAGCATGGTCAGCTGTGCTGGCTGACACAGTCCCGCACCATTTCACGGCGTTTATGTGGCAGTATGACATGGGAATGCTTCATGTTGCGGCATTCATGTCAGGCATATTCATAACCTATGTGCTGGGTGCAGGCTTCCAGGCAGCGATACTGGGAATGTCACTGCTGATATTAACAGGATTCATACCTGCAAAAATCATACGCTCCATAAGGATATCAAAGGGAGAGGTGAGCTGATGAAAAGCAAAACATATAAAATGCACAAGGCACTGGGCATTGCTCTATCAGCAGCAGTGTATGCAGCCCTGATATTTCTCCTTTATCATATTTTCCTTGCAGCAGGCATAGACTATGCAAAGGCAGTTGTTGAATCGGTAATCATATCAACCACTGCAATAACGCTGCTGATTCTTTACCTCCTTGGCAGAATATGGAAGGAGGAATACGGCTGGGATTAGCTTTATTTTAATCCATAGTCCAAATATTACTTATGAACCCCTTTGAAAGGTTCAGGGCAGATGTTGTTGGCATACTGCCAAAGGGCTGTGCTGAATTTCTGGAGAAGCCGCCGGAGAATATTGATGCTGACCTGGCACTGCCATGCTTTGCCCTGGCAAAAAAAGAGAAAAAAAACCCATAGAGATAGCAAGGAGGCTTGCTGTGGATTTAAAGCCTTCAGGCCTTGTGAGGGAAATCAAGGACCTGGGGCCCTATGTGAATTTTTACCTTGACTGGGATAAATTCGGGAGGCTGTGCCTCAATGAAATCCTGAAAAAAAAGGAAAGATACGGCTCTGCAAAGGGCAGGAAGGAAAGGGTTCTTGTAGAGCACACAAGCGCAAATCCGGACGGCCCGCTTCACCTGGGGCATCTGAGAAACTCTGTTATAGGGGATTCCATTGCAAGAATCCTTAAATTCACGGGAAATGATGTGAGGACAATCTTCTGGGCAAACGATACAGGAAGGCAGATAGCAATAGCAGTGATGGAGTTCAGGAAATCGTTTCGCTCCAGGCCAAAAAAGCTGCCAGAAAAGGGCGACTGGTGGGTGCTGGACCTGTATCTTAAGGGCAACAAAAGAATAGAAAAAAACAAATCCATGGACAGTGAAATAACCAGCATAATAAATGATTTTGAATCAGGCAACAGGGCGCTTGCAGGCGATTTCCGCTTCATTACGGATATGTGCATAAGGGGGCAGAAGGAAACCCTTTCCAGGGCAGGCATAAAGATTGATGAATATTTCAGGGAAAGCAAATCCCTCTTTGACGGCAGCGTTGCAAAGATACTGGAACAGGTAAAGAGGCTTCCGCAGGGAAAAACAGACTCCGGAAGGCTGTTTGTGGACCTTAAAAAATTCGGGATAGAAAGAGAGTTCACGCTTACAAGAGAGGATGGCACCACAATATATCCCGCCAGGGATCTTGCATTTCATTCATACAAGTTTTCAAGGGCAGGCAAAAACATCAACATAATAGGAACAGACCAGAAGTTCTATTTCAGGCAGCTCATATCAACACTCGGGCTGCTTTTCCCTGAAAAAACAAAGAACTACAGGGTTGTGTTTTATGAATTCCTTATACTTCCAATGGGCACGATGTCCACAAGGGCAGGCAAATTCATTTCAGTGGATGAGCTTCTTGAAAACACAAGAAAGGCTGCCATAAAAACAGTGAAGGAGAAGATGCCTGATTATGCAAAAAAACTCAAGGAAAAGATAGCAGAACAGGTTTCTGTTGGCGCGCTGAAATACGCAATGATAAAGGTTTCACCCGAAAAAACATACTCTTTCAGCATCAAAGACATGCTCAAATTTGATGGTGACACAGCCCCTTACATACAGTACACGCATGCAAGGGCATGCTCTATCCTGAGAAAGGGAAAGGTGAGGAAGGCACCGAAATTTGACTCATTTGCCCTGGGAAAGGAGATTGAGAAAGAGCTTATAAAAAAGCTTGCAGAGTTCCCTGACACCGTTTCCAGGGCAGCCAGGGACCTGAGGCCGCATTATATCGCCAATTATGCGTACAGGCTTGCTGATTTGTTCAACAATTTCTACCAGAAGGTGCCTGTGCTGAATGCAGAAAAGGAGGAAAGGGAAGCCAGGATAGCGCTGGTTATAGCCTCAAAAACCGTCCTTAAGAATGCGCTTAATCTGCTTGGAATAGAGGCGCCTGAGAGGATGTAGGATGGTTTTTTCCCGGCACACTGCTTAAAAGGATATATACCCCTAAACCCAATATATAGTATGGTTTCTTCAGAAGGATTCCATGTTAAGGTGGAAAATATAGTGGCTTTTGCCTCGCTTGGGGTCAAAATACCATTAATAAAGATTGCAAGCAAGCTTGAGGAGGCAGAGTATGCACCAGAGAGCTTTCCTGGGGTTGTGTACAGGATAAAGGACCCGAGGGCAGCAACGCTCATTTTCTCTTCAGGCAAGATTGTCTGCACAGGCTCAAAAAGCATAGAAAGGGCAAAAGAGGCAGTGCACAAGGTTGTTGATGACATAAGGAAACTGAAAATAAGGATGCCCAAGAAATTCAAGATAAACATAGAGAACATAGTGGCCTCAACCCAGATAGAGGCAAAGAAAAAGCTCAACCTGGAAGAGATATCCTTTGCCCTGGAGAATGTGGAGTATGAGCCCGAGCAGTTTCCGGGAATGGTTTACAGGATATCAGAGCCAAGGGTTGCGTTTCTTTTGTTCGGCTCGGGAAGGATAATATGCACAGGAGCCAGGAAGCTGGATGACATACACACTGCACTGGAAAAGCTAAGGGAAAGGCTGGAAAGCGTTGGGGTAAAAGTAAAGCCCATAAAGCCCGCGCAGTGATTCTAAAGCACAAAAAAATGCAGAAACACTATCAGAACAGGCTGATGGATAAAATAGAAAAGCAGGGAATGCCTGCCCAGAAAGCACAGGGGTTCTGCAAGGCCTGGTTTTTTGCCTCTTGTTTTTGCAGCCCTTTTTGCATCAGGATAGAGTGTTTTGCCAAGGAACATGCCGGCAAGAAACAGGCCGAACCATGGGAAAATAGGGAAATAATCAATTGAATAAAAGCCGGAGGGCATAAACCCAAGGAAAACAAGCCAGCTGAAATCAAATGCAAGGCCCTGCAGATAAATGCCTGCAAGGATTACAGGAAGCGCCAGGGCAGGATACAGTTTTTTGTATTCAAGCAGGGGAATTGCAAGGATTATTGAAATGCCTATGAAATGCAGAATGCCGAAAACAATAAAGCCCCTGGGAAGATAAATCCATGTTGCCAGGGTTATTAGAATGCCAAGGGAGAATATCCAGAGGCCCCTTTTCAGGTATTTTGCAGCAATCTGCCCTGGGGTTTTCTCCCTCTTTGCGTTGGCATGGCTTATTGTGAGAGAGATGCCTGCAAGCAGGATAAAGATGGATGCTGTTGCCCTTGCAAAGAGCCACCAGAACCCGGAGCCTGTGCTGAATGCATATGCGCCGAAGTAATTGAGGTCATAGACAAAGTGAAAAACAACCATCATCACTACTGCAGCGCCCCTGAGAAAATCAATCTCCCAGAAGCGTTTTGCTGGTTTTTTCATTCTACCAGAGAATAGTTGTTCTTTCCGGGATTTAAATGGAAGCAGGGCACAAAGCTTTATATACCTCTAAATTGACATATCTATATAATGCTCTTCCAGATAAAGGGAAAGAAAAGATTCAGAAACCCTGAAAAAAAGATGCACAGGGTTCCCTGCTCAAGGTGCGGGAAGGAAACAGGGGTTCCGTTCAGGCCAAGGCTTGGAAGGCCTGTGTACTGCAGGAGATGCTTTGCAAGGGTTCTGAAGGAAAAGAAAGCAAAAGAGGAAGCAAATGACTAGGAAAAGAGACCCAAAGGCAAAATTCAGCTGCCCCTACTGCAGGTCATCTGACACTGTGTGGAGGGGATACAGGTACAACGAAAAAACAAAAAAGAGAATGAGATTATGCAACTCATGCGGGAGGAAATTCACGCCTGACAGCATGTTCTTCAGAATGAGGTTCCATCCTGATGAGATAAAAAGGGCGCTGGAGCTCAGAAAAAAGGGATTCAGCCTTGCAGAGGCAAGATTAAGGCTCCAGAGGGAGGGGGTCAGGGTTTCCAGATGGACAATTTCCCTCTGGGAAAAAAGATATGGAAAAAAATTCAGCCAGAAATAAAATTTTTAGTTAATATATCCCTCTAATTTGACATCACCAAAGCCGGGTTTCTGTGCTCTTTGACAAACTGCATCCCAGATTTTTTTGGATGCTATTTTTCTTAAACTACTGGGGCAATTCCCGGCCGCTTGGTCCTTGGCAGCGGGTGTCTGAACAACACGAGTTGTTCCCTTTTTATTTAGGACCTACCGGCCGGGGGACATTTTAAAAAACCCGGGGGAGATTTTCGGGAAGGGCTGCTCGGTATATATGGTCTCCCCCGGGTGGATTGTTATGCCCGTGCCCGGGACACGGGCTACCTTGTCCGTTTTTTTATCAGGGAAAGCATCCCGGGTTTGCTTTCCCTGGAACCTTAAACAGCCCGGTCCGAGTCCCTCCATCCAGAGCCCTCCCTTTAAACATGGACCGGGCTGTGAAAAAGAAAGGGGATAGGGGAGAGCGGAAGATCGCTGACGCCCTGCTGATTAGCTCTTCTCCCCTCTAGCCTTATCTGGCATCATTGATTAATTTTAGTGTTTACATGACCGAAGTCATGCCATTTTCCATTAATGTGTATATAAGTGAGCATGAATACAGCTGTTAGCAAACAGCAGTTACTATATTATTGCACGGAAAAGCTTAAAAACTTGCCCATTAAATTCCCACTGTTAATTCACAGTGTTTATACATATTGCCTTTGCAGTCAGGTCAGAGGAATTCAACCTTTTCAAAGCTTCCCTTTTCCAGAAATTCCTTTACTGTGCTCACAAATATTTCCAGGCTCTTTCCTGTCTCATAGCACTGCCTTGCAGCCTGCTGGATTACAAAGTTTTCAGTGCCTGGCCCAGAGCAAAGGAAATGCTTCCTGCCCCTTTCCAGATGCTCAAGCATTCTGTCCCTGTCAAAGCCCTCAGCCAGCACTATGTCCAGTTTTTTGTCTTCACCTTCCAGTGTTATCAGATCTCCGCTTCTTGCTGGTTTCCATCCTGCTGTTTTGAAAAGTTCCATCATCTCCCCCATCAGGCCGGAATCTATCTTTCTCTCAGGCCTTTCCATTTTCCCGAATTTCTTTTCAAAAGCAGCCAGTCCCATATCAGTGAGGAAATAATATTTAAGCCTGTTCTTCTTTATCTTGCCTGCACTCATTCCAACAGCGCCCAAGTCAATAAGCTTTTTTACCTTGTTTTTGAACGCAGAGCCGGACATCTTTAACTCACTGTAAATCTGGGATGCAAACACGCCTCTGGATGTACCGATAACCTTTATTATCTTCCATCCAGAGCTGTCAATCTCCTCCGGGAGTATGGCTTCCGACTCCCTTGCAACCTGCTCTTTCTCCTCCTTTACAACAGGTATCCTGCCCACCATATGCGCCCTGATATCATCATCTGTTACAGAGCCCTTTTCTATATCCACCCTGGGAAAACGCACAAGAAAGGGCTCATGGAAATCAGACATCCTGCACAGCATAAATCCTTCCCCTATGGAAAGCTTCCTTATGTTTCCCATATCCTCTTCAGGCAGGCCAAGCATGTTCCCTGCATCCTGAATATCAGATGCATGCTTTGTTGCAAGCCCCAGGTTCATGTAAATATGGGTGGATGTGTTCCCAAGCGCAGGATATGAAACCAGGGAAGGATGCTGGTCAATGTAAACCATGCCCATGCCAAGCTCCCTGACCTCCCTGAACACAAGCTCTATAACGGTTTCAGAACCAAGCTTGCTTGCCTTTTCCCTGTTCAGCACATGATGCGCCTCCTCCAGGATTATTATGCCCCTGAGCTTCTCCCTGCTCCCTGAAACAAGCAGCCAGTCCCTTATCCACTGCAGGATTATCTCTATGAAAAATGTCCTGTCATTCGTGTCCAGCGCATCCAGCTCCAGAACAGTGACCCTCCCCTTCCTGAAGAATTCAGAGGGCTTAATCCCCGTATCACAGTCAAAAACATCCCCAACCTCCTTAAAGCAAAGGCTTTCAAGAGGCCTTGCTGCAGTGGCAAGCCAGTTTCTCTCCCTTACAGGCAGGCTTTCTTTCCCGTAATCGTTTATCCAGTTCTTCAGATCCATAAGCCTTGGCTTTTTCTTCTGCATGAAAACATTATCAAGCGCCTTCAATATTATATGCCTTCCCCCTCCCAGCAGCCAGTATGCATGGTCAAAAATGCCTGAAAACTCCTTCATCCACTGGGAGAGCAGAACGCCCTCAGGCGGCTTCAGGGGGTTGAATTTGAAGGGGGACACCTTCCTGCCCACTGTATAAATATCAACCCTGTCAGCAAGAGGCGTGCTGAGCAGCTCCTTGTAGTTCCTTTTTGAGAAGTCAAAAACAAGCACAGGCAGCCCCCTCTCAGCCATTTTCTCAATAATCCAGTATGATATGTTTGTTTTGCCGTATCCTGATGAGCCGAAAATCCCCACATGCGTAAGGAAATCCCTTTCCTTAAGCCTTATGGGATAAAGTTTTTTCCTGCCGTAAAGCACATAACCCAGCTCAATATCCCCGTCCGTTGCAACATCCCTTGGCGGAGGCTCCATCAGGATGGCATCCCTTAAATCCTTGTTTGAAGCCACTGCTGCCTTAAGAACATCCACAAGCTCCACTATCCTGTTTCTGGTTTCCTCATCGCCCATCAGATATGCCCTGCTCAGCCTTCTGGAGTTTTCCTTTCCAAGAACAGGAACAAGCTTCTTTATCTCGTTTGAAACCATCTCTTCAGTCAGCTGCTGCATTTATATCCTCCCTTACCCCCCTGAAAAGTGAGAGAATCTTGCTTTCATTCTGGAAATCCTCCATCAAATCCCTGAGCTCTGTCCTTAGTTCAAGCATATCCTTCCAGAACTGCATGTCCTCATTCCTTTTCTCCTTTCTGAGAATGGATATGTCCATCTTTATGCTCCTTTTCTCATCCATGTCCATGGCCTTTGCAAGCATATCGGTTTTCTCTGCTATATCCGCGTCAATATCCTTTATTATCTCCTTGTGCAGCTCCTCCCTGCTCTTCATGGTTTCCTTTGTTTCCTTTATTCTGCTTTTGAGAAAATTAACCCTGTCAAACAGGCCGCCCACAACCATGGGCTTCTCCCTTTTTATGGGCTCGGGCTTTTTGTCCTCCATTCTGGGGATGGTTCTTGTCTTGACTATTCTAAGCCTTTCCTTTTCCCTTTCTTCAGGCTCAGGCCTTGGCTCCTCCATCCTGGTTTCTTCCCCGGACTCCTCCAGAAACGGCTTGTAATCCTTTATCTCTTCAAATTCCTTGTGATACCTTGGGAACCGCTTGTCTTTATCCATATATCTACGCCTTGCAGTCTATAACGGAAACCGCTACAGGCTTTATGCAGCTATCCATTTAATACTAAAACAGCCTCTGTTTATAAGCTTTTTGGTCTTTCATTCACGAAAGTCGCACGAAAGTCGGGATTTTTTCATAATTTCATGAAAAAACTGCAAAAATCCAGGATTCAAAAATTTTCATGCCAAAAAACCAAAAAACAGGTAATTTTTATGACTTTCGTTGACTTTAGTAACTGATTTGTCTTCCCAAAAATAAAAAATGTCCGCATGATGCTGGTTTTGAAAAAAGCAGAATTTTTACATCCAGGAACCATTATTTTTATGCTGAACCAGAAAACCATTGTTTTCAAACAATGGATGTATGGTTCTGGTTCAACAGCTGTTGCCTCGCCAAGAAAACCGCCGACTTTAGTCGCGGATATACGGAGGCAACATTATATACTGATTTTATGCCAAACCCCGTTTGACATTTATATGCCTCTGGCACAATAACACTGCCTGCATTTTTTCTGAATCTCAATCAAAAACATTTAAAAAACTTCCTGCAATAAAAGTATTATGGAAACATCCACGGCAACAGCCACCGAATTATTGGAAGAAGCAGTTGAATGCTATAACAGAGGAAGAAGCGAAATGAATACTGATATTTTAAGAGATGCATATTCTAAACTGCTTGAAATTAATCCTGAGAATTTGCCA
>JAFCEK010000067.1 GCA_017609225.1 Candidatus Aenigmatarchaeota archaeon
TCAGCTGGCTTCAGGAACTGATAGCGCTTGTGGATACTGACAACCTGTTTCTTTCCAGATTCAAGATAGAAGAAATCAATGGGAAGAAGCTGAAGGCAAAGGTATGGGGAGAGGATGCAGATCCTTCCAAGGGCGGCGTGGTGGTAAAGGCGGTAACAAACTACAAATACCTTTTCAAAAAAACCAAAACCGGCTACATGGTCAGGGTTGTGCTGGATATATAAATTCAGATGATGCGTTAACACAAAGCTTTAAAACACCAAACAACAAATAAAACATTATCTAACTGCTGACACCAAAAACCAACAGCATAAAGCAGCCCCGTAACAGAATGCAAGGCGAAGTAAAAAACGACAGCTAACAACAAGGACAGTATGCCCTGAGCATATAGCTGTCACCGTAACCGATTGGAAGGCGATATATACAACACGACTGCTAACATCAAGAACAGATTTAACTGCTAACAAAGCAGTTTCCGTCATAGGTTATAAGGCGTAAGATATGACATGACCGCTACTGCAGATAACCAACTGCATAAAGCATAAGCGGTTTCCGTAACAGAATGCAAGGCGATAAGAAGGGTATGACAGCTAACATCAAGAACGGAGTGCATTAAGCATACAGCTGTCCCCGTCACAGATTGCAAGGCGAAGATATATGAAGGAAAAACTTGAGAAAATAAATGAATTTGAATGGCATCTGCCAAAATCTGTAAGGAAGGAGATGAGGGTAGATGCAAGAATCATTGCAAACCAGAAGATACTGAATGCAATTGAAGAGGATGCTGTGCAGCAGCTTACAAATGTGGCAACGCTGCCGGGCGTGGTTAATCCTGTTGTTGGATTGCCGGACATGCACTGGGGATACGGCCTGCCAATGGGCGCTGTATCAGCATTTGATGAGAAGGAAGGCATTATTTCAGCAGGGCTCTGCGGCTTTGACATAAACTGCGGCATCAATATTATAAGGACAAGCCTCACAGCTGAAAAAAAAAAAAAAAAACACAGGGAGATTGTCCAGGCGCTGTTCCAGTCAGTACCCTGCGGTGTTGGCTCAAAGGGAAAGCTCAAGCTCACACCAGAGCAGCTTGATGAAGTTCTGGTTAAGGGCATTGACTGGGCAATCGAGAACGGCTATGCAACAAAGGAGGACAGGGATGCAACAGAGGAGGGTGGAAGAATGGAGGGCGCAGACCCCTCAAAGGTTTCAGACCTTGCAAAGAAAAGGGGGGCGCCGCAGCTTGGCACGCTTGGTGCAGGCAACCATTTTCTGGAAATACAGAGGGTTACAGATATCTTTGACAGAGAGACAGCAGAAAAATGGGGGCTCAAAAATCCTGACCAGGTAACCATAATGCTTCACTGCGGTTCCAGAGGGCTTGGGCATCAGATAGCCACGGATTACCTGAAAATCCAGGAGCAGGCAGTGCAGAAATACAAGATATGGCTTCCTGACAAGCAGCTTGCATGCGCACCTGTGGATTCCCAGGAGGGCCAGGACTTCTTTGCAGCAATGAAGGCAGCTGTTAATTATTCCTTTACAAACAGGGCTGTGATGACAAAATGGATAAGGGAAACATTTGAAAAGGTTTTCGGCAGAAGCTGGGAGGATATGGAAATGAAAACCATTTATGCTATTGCGCACAACATTGTCAAGCTTGAGGAATTTGAAATTGACGGGGAAAAAAGAAAGCTCTATGTCCACAGGAAGGGCGCAACCAGGTCATATCCGGGAAAGCCTGTTATTATTGCAGGAACAATGGGAACCAGCTCCTATCTCCTGAAGGGGACAGAGACAGCATTAAAGAAAACATTTGGCAGCTCAGCGCACGGGGCAGGCAGGGCAATGAGCAGGCATGCTGCAATAAAGAGGTTCTGGGGAGGAAAAATAAAGGAGGAGCTTGCGCATAAGGGAATAGAAAGCCAGAGTCCTCACCCAAAGAGTTTGGCAGAGGAGGCGCCCCTGGCATACAAGGATGTTGAGGCTGTGGTTGATTCTGTTCATGGCGCAGGGATATCAACAAAGGTTGCAAGGTTTGAACCTATTGGAGTGATCAAGGGATAAATATAAAAAATTTTGTTCTAATTCTTTCTTGATTGATATGCCGGTTAAATATGCTGTGTGCGACTGGAACGGCACGCTGTTTAAACCGCCAACAGACGAGGGACTGAACAGGGAAATAGCATATGCTGTCCTGAATGATGCTGTGTCAGATGTAAAAAGAGGCAGGATATGGAGGGTTTTGGATATTGTTAATCTCATGAGAGCAAAAAGAAAGATTAAAAAAAGGCTTGCTGAATACAAAAGAGGAGAAAGGCAGCTGGCTGAGGTGTATGAGCCGTTTAATGAACTGGTTATAGAAGGCAGGGATTATGGAATCATACTTGAGGCGCTTGAGCATTTTGTGGATGAGTATATAGGCAAGATTGACAGGAGAATGCTGAACCCGCTCAGGAGTTTTCATAACAGCGGAGGAAAAACAGGAATACTTTCAGTGTCAAACAAGCATGTAATATACAGAATTCTGGACAAGAGCGGTTATGATGATATATTCTTATATGATGATATAGTTGCAAACACCGTATTAACAGA
>JAFCEK010000020.1 GCA_017609225.1 Candidatus Aenigmatarchaeota archaeon
TTGAAAGCAAAAAAAGGAAAAAATACAGGAATGTGTACAAAAAGGGTGGAAAAGAAAGGGCAAAAAAGATAAAATAATTAATCAGTAATCAGGTACTTTATGAGCAGCCTTGTCACCTTGTCCTCAAATTCCTTTTTCCTTTTTGAGTTTCCCTGGATTATGGGCTTCACAACCTTCCAGACATCAGGGCAGTCTGCCCTCTCCTGCCCCAAAACCTCTCTTACAGCTCTGTCCAGCAGCCTTCGGTTCTCAGGCCTGTTGTCAGCTCCTGCCTTTCTCAGGATTTCCTCAAGATGTCTTGTGTAGCATGTCATTCAAACAACCACCCAGGCCTTAATCTAAATAATTTGCAGCATATATATTTAAATCTGAATCCCTGTTTTGGACAGAAACAGTATTTAAGCTGATATAGCAAAATATAAATCAATGGTTAGCGGGAGCATTCTTAACTATCTGAGGGAAGGGCTGAAGGAGGGTCATTCCCTGGAAATGCTGAAGCAGGAGCTTCTTAAGTCAGGATGGAACCCTGCTGAAGTGAATGAAGCGGCTAACATGGTTCAGGCACAGCCGGCACCGCCTTCCCCGCTGCCGGAATCAAAACCTGAGGCGCAGCAGGCAGGAAAAAGGCCAGCAGGAATGACTATAATATGCGTTCTGGGGTTTCTGCTTTCAGTGCTGCTTATAATCACGGGAATTATAGCGCTCTCATTTTCCGGGCTTGTTTCTGGTATGGACATGATAGCGGTTGGTAATGCAAGGATGTCTGTCCCGGGAGGGTTGTTTGGCTCTTTGTTTGTTATGCTGGGACTGGTATCCCTCATAATAGGCATTGTGGGGCTGATTGCATTCTATCTCCTGCTCAAAATGAAAAAAACAGGCCTGATAATAGTGCTTGTTATCGGAATAATAACAATATTTCAGAGCATTATTAACATTATTCAGTTTCCGTTAATTAGCATTATAAACAGCAATATATGGGTACTGGTTGTCTGGATTATAATAGTTGCATACCTTCTCATGAAAAGAAGGCTTTTTGTGTAATTTTTAAGCAAATTTAAATAATTATAAAACAATGACTGATGATAGTATTGTAAATTATCTCCGAGAGGGAACCAGGGAAGGTCACTCTATTAAATCCATGAAAAATGAGCTTCTAAAGGAAGGTTGGAAAAAAACTGAAGTAGATGAAGCAGTTAAAATTTTCCAGAATCAGATGCAACAACAAGAGAAAAACGGCATTTTGGCCAAGCTCAAATCACCGAGTGATGAATTCAAGTTATTTTTGATACTTTTTGGATTATGGATTATAATTTATGTTTTAATTCTTAGATTTAATTGTATTGTAAGTATAGGAGGGTCTTATAACATATGCATACCTGTATTGAACGAGTTGTTAGGATCTATTCATTTTGTTTTAAATATAGGAACTCTAGTTACATCGGTTCTGTTTATTCTGATTTATTCGCTAATAGGAAATTCGAACAGCTTTCTGAATAGTATAACGAGGATCATACTTATAGCTGTGAACATTGTTTACCTCTACCTGATTTCCAGGCTTGCTGTTTTCATCAGAAATAAAATTATGGGAAGAGAGCCTGTTCCTGTTACTGAAGCAATGACAATAAAAAAATCAGATAAAATTATTTATGGGTTTGTTGTGTTTGCTTTCTTGTTTTTGATTATCTCCAGTTTGGCACTTGAATTACATGTTATATCAGATGGAGGAATGTGGATAAATGATTTATCCATTCATGCACAAAACAGGATACAAAATGTATTCTCCCAGACAAATGAAACTTTTGCAATTTACCCAAGCAGGTACAGGCTTGAAAAAGGTCAATCATTAAAAATGGCAGCTGGAATAAAGAATGATGCTGCAGATGATAATAATCATACATTTGTTATAAATATTATTCCTTCAACAGCGACTCAGACAATATGTCCTGAGCAGGATATAGAAATATGCACAGCTCCTGATGGAAGTGTATTAAAGAAATATATGTCTACATGGACTGTTTTCCCAACAGGAAAATCTGACATTCAGGCAAATAATATAAGCTACAGATACATAACAATAACAGTGCCAGGTAATGCAGTAAGTGGGATATACCAGTTTGATGTTTTGGCTTGCTGTACTGATTGTGAGGGTTCTGATGTGGAGGCATATAGCGATTGCATATATTCAACACGGAACTGGGGCTCTATCCAGTCCTTGGAAATAACAGTTAAATAATTACGTTAATAACCTTAACTGATTTTTATTAGAAGACATAAAGATAATATATATTATGAGCAAGTTTGCTGTAAGCTTTATGCTGCTGTTCCTGGGATGGCTTGCCCTGACTTTCACGGTTAATGTGCAGGAGGTAATTCTGGGGCTGTTTATCTCACTTGTGATAGCGCACATATCCAATGAGTTCTTTTTTCACAAAAAGCCGCTCAAACCGCTGAACCCTGTAAGATGGATTCATGCAGTTGCATATATTTTTGTTTTCATATGGATGGAGATAATAAGCCATCTTGAGCTGGCATACAGGATAATAACAGGAAAAATAAGCCCGGGCATAATAAAACTTGAAACAGGGCATGCCACCGATGTGGGAAAGGTTCTCCTCGCAAACTCCATAACCCTTACCCCGGGCACGCTGACAATCAAGGCAGGCAAAAACCTTTATGTGCACTGGATTGGATTTGAAGAGAAAAAGGAAAGAAGCTTTGCAAAGCATTTTGAAAGCTTTGGAAGGAGGCTGGCAAATGATTGAGCTGCTCTTTATCCTTGGAGGGATTATAGCGCTTTTAAGGGCACTTTCAGGCCCAACCTTTGCAGACAGGCTTCTGGCGGCAAACCTTGTTGCAAGCATAGTTATACTGCTCCTGGTCTGGTATGATGTCAGCATGCAGCTGAACATGTTCATGGATACTGCAATTGTGCTCAGCATACTCTCTCTTGTTGGAATACTTTCCATTTCAAAATACATAAGGAGTGCGGCAAATGATTGAAATTGCGGTGCAGGCAATGCTCTGGGTTTCCGGTATTTTCGCTGTGCTGGGAGCTGTTGGGCTTTTCAGGTTCCCGGATTTTTACACAAGAAGCCATGCAGCAACCATGGTTTCTGTTGGCGGGGTGTGCCTGGCGCTGCTTGCGCTGCTGATATCAAGCTGGTGGAGCATTTTTTCAGTCAAGATAGCGGTTGTGCTTGC
Organism: Candidatus Aenigmatarchaeota archaeon; assembly: GCA_017609225.1. Classification (GTDB taxonomy): domain Archaea; phylum Aenigmatarchaeota; class Aenigmatarchaeia; order QMZP01; family QMZP01; genus JAFCEK01. The sequence continues at coordinate 3,202 of JAFCEK010000020.1, forward strand.
GCTAAATCTTATTACCGGCCCGACAGGCACCCATGCCATTGCATCTGCAGCGTATGACCTGGGCATAAAGCCCAGGGTTTTGAAGGATGAGCTTAAAGCAGGGAGGGGTGAAAAATGATTATAGAAACCGCTCTGGTTGCTGTTCTTGTGCTTTCAGCTGCAGTGGTAATGATAAAGGACCTTGTTCATGCAGTGATAATACTGGCAATATCTGACACGCTTATTGCATTTGTTTTCTATCTGATGGCTGCCCCGGATATTGCAATAACTCAGGCAGCAGTGGTTGCGGGGCTCAGCACCATGATTTTTCTTGTGAGCATAAACAAGACAAGGAGGATGGAATGAACTGGTTCAGGGCATATGTTATAGGGGTTCTGGGCATTCTGCTGTTTGTTTCAGTGCTGTATCTTCCTGGTTTTGGCAGCTTCCAGAACAAGGATGTGGCAAACTATTATCTTCAGAACGCATGGAAAGAAACAGGCTCAGCAAACATAATAAACTCCATTGTCTGGGATTACAGAGGCTATGACACCCTTGGAGAGGAAACTGTGCTGTTTGCAGCCGCAATGGGTGTGTTTCTCATTATAAGAAAAAAGGAGTATCACAAATATGGACTTAATAATAAAAACCGTAAGTAGAATACTGTTCCCTTTCATACTGCTGCTGGGAACATACATGGCATTCCATGGGCATCTCAGCCCCGGGGGGGCATTTCCTGCAGGTGTAATAATAGCAACAGGCTTTGCGCTGCTTATTATAAGTTACAGGGAGGGTGATGTGGAACACAGGCTTACCAAGGATGAGCTTATTGACCTTAAGAGCGTTTCCGGAATCATACTGATAATACTGATACTGAGCCTCGGTCACCATATCAGGGATGAGGTTCTGGCAACTCAAAACATTTTCAGTTTATGGAGCGGCGGACTTACGCCTGTTTTCAATATCGCCGGGATGTTCATGGTTGTTACTGCAATCGTTGTTATACTTTACACTATTGTAAGGGAGTAGGTTGGATGTTTGTATATATTACAGTAATGCTGCTGGCACTGGTGGGGATATATGCCCTGCTGCTAAAGGAGAACCTTATCAAGAAAATAATAGGGCTTGCAATATTTTCAAACAGCATACATCTGTTCCTTATATCCCTTGGATACAGAAAAGGCGGGATTGCAGCAATCATGCAGAAGGCCAATGTAGGATATTTTTCTCTTGCTGCTGTTGACCCGCTGCCTCAGGCAATGGTATTGACATCCATAGTGATAAACCTGTCTGTAACAGCTGTGGCACTGAGCCTGGCAATTCACACCTACAGAAAATTCGGAACCCTTGATTCCAAAAAAATAAGGGGGCTGAACGGATAATGGTCACATTTCCTCTGAGCTTTTACGGCATACCCATAATGCTGGCAGCTGCATTTATCATACCTCTGGTAAGCCTGAAAAAAGAGAAAATGGTCCCCTATATAGGGGTTTCTGCCTGTCTTGCCAGTTTTTTCCTGGCAGCACTAACATTTATTGATGTGCTTGAATTCGGCATTTTAACCCATCAGATGGAGGGTTGGCCTGCCCCTTTCGGCATAACAATAGCAGTGGATAATCTCAGCATGTTCCTTGTTTTCATGATAAATTTCATAGGATTTGCCGCGCTTGCGTTTTCCACAAAATTCATAAAAGAAAGGAGGACAAAATACTATTCCCTGCTCTGCCTTGTTCTTGTTGGCCTTCTCGGGATTGCGCATACAGGGGATATATTCAACATGTTTGTGTTCTTTGAGATAATGAGCATATCTTCATACGCATTAACATCCTATTACAGAAACAGGGACTCGATAGAAGCCGCAATGAAATACATTATAATGGGAAGCATCGCAACAAGCATTATACTTTTTGGCATAGCCTTCATATACAGCGCTGCCGGAAGCCTTAACATGGCTGACCTTGCCCTCAGGATTCCTGCTGCAGCAGGGCCTGTTCTTCCTCTTGGCCTGGGCCTGCTTCTTGCAGGATTTCTCTTCAAGGCTGCAATATTCCCCTTCCATGCATGGAAGCCTGATGTTGCCTCTGTGATTCCGGTTCCGTTTGCAACGCTGCTGGCAACTGCAGGCAGCGCCATAGGGATTTATGCAATGCTCAGGATAGCGTTCACTGTGTTCTCTCTCACGGGCTTCTGGCTCCATATCTCTCTGATAGTAATGGGTGTTTTCAGCATGGTTTTCGGCGCTGTTCTTGCGCTTCAGCAGTATAATATACTGAGGCTTCTTGCATATTCTTCAATATCCCAGATGGGCTTTGTTGTAATGTCGCTTGGAATTGGCAGTGTGAACGCGCTGGGATACACGGCAGGCATATTCCATCTGTTCAATATAATGGTTTTTGACGCACTGCTGTTTCTTTGTGCAGGGATTATAGTGTATCATGCCGGCACTGCTGACATGAGAAAGCTTGGCGGGTTCGGGAGCTTTAATCCCATACTTTTTTATTCCTTTGTAATTGCGATGCTTTCAAGCGTTGGCATTCCGCTGTTTAACGGATTTTCAAGCAAGATTCTTATTTATATTGCAACGCTTCAGACATATCCTGTGCTTACTGTGATATCTCTTCTGGTTTCTGTACTAACGCTGGGATACATGCTGAAGGTTTATGACCTTGTTTTTTTGGGAGGGAAAAAAATAAGCCCGGGAAGGATTCACAGAAGCATGTGGATTCCGATGGCTGTGCTTGCTGCTGTCTGCCTGTTTTTCGGGGTGCTTCCGAATCTTGGAATGGCAATATCAGATGCAATAGCATCTAATTTAAGCAATGCCATGTATATAATGGGGGTGCTTGGATGATACTGGGATTTTTACCTCTGAACATTGCAGCTGTTCTCCTCTTCCTTTTTGCAGTGATGGGCCTGATGTACTGGGCAAGCAGGAAGGTAAGGCCTGAGAAAAAATCCAGGGAAAAGGAAAAAATATATGCATGCGGGGAGAATATTTCTCCCGGAAGGCTTGAAGTGCCTTATGAAAGCTTTTACAGGATATTGATAAGAATGTTCGGCTTTGAATCCTTTAAGAGATGGCATTCGGGCGATATTAATGATTATCTCACATGGATAATAACAGGCATGGTTATGCTGATAATGGTTCTGGTGCTGACATGGTAAAGGGAACACTTTACAGGATACTGGAGAAGCCGCTGAATTATGCCAGAAGAAAGAGTCCCTGGATACTCCATCTTGATACAGGGGGCTGCAACGGCTGTGCAATAGAAACATTTGCAATACTAAGTCCGAGATATGATATGGAAAGATTCGGTGCACTAAGCAAGGGAAATCCCAGGCATGCAGACATACTTGTTATATCAGGCGCGGTTTCAAGAAAAATAAAGCCCATGCTGAAAAGGATATATGAGCAGACACCTGAGCCAAAGGTGGTTATGGCCATAGGAAGCTGTGCAATAACAAAGGGGGTTTTCCATGATTCATACAACATTGTAGGCCCCCTGGACAGAATAATGCCTGTGGATGTTTATGTTCCGGGATGTCCCCCAAAGCCCGAGGCAATATTCGATGGTATGCTCAGGGCAATTGAAAAATTCAGGGAGAAGGTGGAAAAATGAGCCTGCCGGAAATAGGAAAGCCATATAAAAAGCAGAAGGGTGCGGTGTTTGTTGAGATTGCAGAGTCTGAACTGCCTGATATTCTGGAAAAACTGAAGCAGTCTGGGGTAACAAGAATAGCCGATATCTCCGGCTATGACAACGGAAATGAGATAGAGCTTATGTACAGGCTTCCATATCAGGATGAGGCAAAACTCCTGAATCTTAAGGTAAGGATTTCCAGGAAAAACCCGGAAATAAAGTCCATTGTAAAGATTTTCCCGAGCGCATACCTGTATGAAAGGGAAACCTTTGAGCTTTTGGGTGTCAAATTTCATGGCCATCCTCACCTTGAAAGGCTGCTCCTTGCCGGAACAAGTCCGAAAAACCCCTTGAAGAAAAAGGAGGTGAAAAATGTCAAGGGAGGTTAAGGGATACACGCTTCCTGTGGGGCCGCAGCATCCTCTTTATGTTGAGGCGGAAAACCTTATGGTCACTGTGGATGGTGAAACCATAACGAATGTTGAGGTGAACATAGGATACATACACAGGGGGATTGAGGAGCTTATGCAGAGAAGAAACTATCTGCAGAACATTTTCCTTTCCGAAAGAATATGCGGAATATGCAGCGGCATTCATTCTGTTACATACTGCCAGATGGTTGAAAACCTTCTGGGAATTGATATTCCTGACAGGGCAAAGTTCATAAGAACAATTGTTCTTGAGCTTGAAAGGCTGCATTCCCATCTGCTTTTCCTTGGCATAATGGGATATGAAATGGGGCTTGACACGCTTTTCATGTATGCATGGAAGGACAGGGAGCATGTCATGGATATGCTTGAAAAGATATCAGGAAACAGGGTTAATTATGCAATGCCTGCAATAGGGGGCGTGAGAAGGGACATAAAAAACCCGGAGTCATTTATCAGAAAGCTTGAGCTTCTTTCAAAGAGGTCTGATTATTACCTGAATCTCTTCAAAAAAGACAGGGTTATAAGAGCCAGAACAAGGGGCGTGGGGGTTTTAACACACAAGAAGGCAAGGGAATACGGCATTGTTGGCCCTGTTGCAAGGGCCTCGGGGATTGTCCATGACATGAGGAAAAACAGCCCTTATGCAGCATATGAGTTTTCCGGGCTTCAGGGCAGATGGAGGGTTGTAACAGAGGGATACGGGGATGTGCAGGCAAGGGTGCTGGTTAAAATAAGAGAACTGAAGGAGGCAGTCAGGATATTGAAATATGCGCTGCTAAATATGCCAAAAGGGCAGCTGAAGGTTGCTGCCCCGCTTGCTGTCAAGCCTGCCGAGGCAGTAAGCAGGACAGAGGCCCCGAGAGGGGAACTTATTTACTATGGAATTTCAAACGGCTCTGACACACCGGAAAGGATAAGGATAAGAACACCCAGCTATACAAACATCATGTGCCTGAAGCCCATCCTGGAGGGGCAGCAGCTGGCTGACCTGCCTGTTATTGTTGGCTCCATAGATCCATGCTTTTCCTGCACGGACAGGGTTACGCTTGTTGAGGAGAGAACAGGAGAACAGAAAACAGTGGACAAAAACTATTTCAGGAGGATGAGGGAATGAAGCTTGTCAGGGACAAAATACCTGAAATACTGAAGAAAAAGGGAGTTAAACCGGTAATCCGCACAGCAGATGAAAATGAATTCATAGAGTATCTGAAGAAAAAAATCCTGGAGGAGTCAGATGAGCTTGTAAAGGCCAGAAAAGAAAACCAGGAACTGGAAGAGATTGTAGACATACTTGAGGCATTAAACGCATACCTGAAAACCAGAAATATTTCCCCTGATGCGCTGGAAAGGCTGAGAAAATTCAAGCTCAGGAAAAGAGGGGGTTTTGAGAAAAGAGTAATACTGGAGGGGGTTGTAGAATGATTCAGGAGATATTTAATATAATAGTGTATCCCGGGCTTTTGTTTACAGTTGTGCTGTCTCTTGTTTACTCCGGCATATTAAGAAAGCTTGCTGCAAGGATGCAGAGCAGGATCGGGCCTCCTGTCTGGCAGCCGTTCCTGGACATTATAAAGCTTTTCGGAAAGGAGGAGATAACACCCGAGCAGGCAAAGCCGGGATTTGGGTTCTGGCCGTTTGTTGCATTTGCATCCATTCTGATAGCAGCCCTGCTCACCCCGGTTGCAGGCATGGTTTCCCTTGATTCAGGCAATTTCATAGTGCTTATATATTTCCTTGTGTTCAGCCCTGCATGCCTTTATCTTGCAGGACTTGCAAGCTCAAACCCCTATGCTGTTGTGGGCTCAATAAGAGGGCTGGTCCAGATGTTCTCTTATGAAATCATATTTGTTGTTTCCCTTGTTGTTCCCATGCTTTTTGTCAACAGCCTGGAGCCTCTGGTCATAAACAATTACCAGCTTGGCTCGGGCTGGATTGCATCCAGCTTTCCCCTGGCTGCTGCAGCTTTCCTTGTGGCAGTACTGGCAAAGCTTGAGCTTCCACCATTCCATACGCCTGAGGCCCATCAGGAGATTGTTTCCGGCTATTATACGGAATATTCAGGATTCAGGCTTGCCCTTATTGAGATGACGCATATAGTGAAAATATTTGTTCTGCTTTCCCTTGCTGTTGCGGTGTTTTTCGGCGGTTCTGGGGATCCCCTGATATTCATAATAAAAACGCTTGCCCTCCTCATCCTGCTTTCAGTGATCAGGGTTGTGCTTGCCAGGTTCAGAATTGACCATGTTTTAAAATTCTGCTGGATACTGGGAGTAATAGCATTAATAGACCTTATAAGGGTTCTGATGGTTTGATGCAGGCATTAAACTACAGGAATGCCTTCAAACCTGGCGCATCCATGCGGATAATGCCTTTCTATCATTTCGCCAGAAAAAGCAAGATCTATGATGTCATCCATTTCATCACTGCATGGAAGAATGTAAGTTTCATCTGGTATTTCCCCCTTTCCGGTTTTCAGAAGAGCAATCTCAACACCCTTTCCGTCTAAAATAAGATAATCGCCTTCACAGACAGGATAAGTTTGATATTCTCTAATCATATCAATATTATATTCGGCTCCGATTTCCCTTGCTTTTAATTTACCATTATGCTTTTTCAGATGTTTCAGGGCTTCCTCTATAAGATTCATAGATGCTCCCACGCAATTTCTCCTGACTGAATCTATCTCCCTCTGGGTTTGCCTGCCATAGATTATACCGTCTGTTTCCAATATAACAGTGTCCTGCATAGAATAAAACGGATCCAGTCTGAAATAAACAGCATCTCCTGCAAACTCCAGAGCATACATCGCATCAGGAAACTGCTCTGCTAAAATATCTCCAATAACAATCAGCTCTGTTCCTTCTCTCCTTCTTGAAATATTATATTCCGATGGCGGGCTGTTTGGATCTTCCTGAATTTCCCAAGTTTCCGGGGGCGTTATTTTCTCCTTCAATAATGCTTCTCCATTATTCACTATCTGATATCTTCTATTATCCATTCCAATTATTGCATAACAGAAATTTTTCCTTCCCCCATTAATAGAAAAATATCCGTCCTTTCTTAATGTTCCATCAGAGATAAACAGAATTTTTCTAGATTCCTCTGTACGGCACAGCCATGAATTGCTCCTGCTGGTCTGCTGAAGCATAACAGGTGTTCCTGACTCAATATACTCCCCTATTTTTTCCATGTTTTCTTCATCAATTGATTCTTCCCCAGCCCCTGTCATTAATTTAATTTTCATAAAATATAGAAGGACTGTAAAATTTAAATACTTTATAAACTGTTTATGCTGCAATCCATGTCCCAGGAAATTCAACTCCAAGCATAGGTTAATAACATCTTTCTTGGCAGAATCTTTGCAAAATCTTGGGAAAATAATATAAATAGTCTGCCTTAATTTATGATATGGCTCCCAGGAGAATAAGCATAATAGGGACAGGCTATGTCGGCCTTGTAACAGGAATATGTTTTGCTGAACTTGGAAATAATGTGTTTTTTGTTGACATATCAGAACAGAGAATAGAGGATATAAAAAACGGAAAAATGCCTATTTATGAAAAGGGTCTTGAGGAGCTTTTCAGGAAGAACAGAAAAAAAATAAGCGCAACAACAGACATAAAAGAGGCAGCAGAGAGCACTGATATCTCTTTTATTTGCGTTGGAACCCCCTCAGGAAAGAACGGAGAAATAAACCTGGAGTATATAAGAAAAGCAGCTGAGGATATTGGAAATGCCATAAAAGGCAAGCAGGATCATATGGTGATTGTAAAATCTACTGTTGTCCCCGGAACAACAGAAAACGTTGTGGCAAAAACCATAAAGGAAACAGCGGGAAACCGCTTCAGGATTGGAATGAATCCGGAGTTTCTGAGAGAGGGTAATGCTGTTCATGACTTTTTGAATCCTGACAGGGTTGTGATAGGAACAAAAGACGAGAAGGTCTGGAAGGAATTAGAGGCATTATATGAGCCTGTTAATGCTCCTATCCTCAGAACAGATATAAAAACAGCTGAAATGATAAAGTATGCAAGCAATGCGCTGCTTGCAACAAAAATTTCATTTATCAACGAACTTGGAAATTTATGCAAAAAAGCAGGCATAGACACATACAGGGTTGCGGAGGGAATGGGACTTGACAAAAGGATAGGAAGGCATTTCCTTAATTCAGGAATAGGTTATGGGGGAAGCTGCTTTCCGAAGGATGTTCTTGCATTGATTAGGTTTTCACAGGATTCAGGCACAGACCTTGAGATAATAAAAAAGGTTCATGAGGTTAATGAAAAACAGCCTCTTAAGATACTGGATGTGCTCAGGGAAAAGACAGACCCTTCAGGAAAAACCATAGCTGTTCTCGGGCTCGCCTTCAAACCCGATACTGATGATGTTAGAGAGTCACCTGCCATAAAGATTGTGAAAGAGCTTATGAAATATACAAAAAACATAAGGGCATATGACCCCAAAGGGATGGAGAACTTCCGGAAGATTTTCCCGGAACTTATATACTGTAAAAGTGCCAGGGAGGCAGTTTCGGAGGCTGATGCCTGCCTGCTACTTACAGAATGGGAAGAATTCAAAAACCTTACAGAATATGATTTTTCAGGAATGAAGAGCAAAATAATAATAGAAGGAAGAAAAATCCTTAGCAGGGAAAGGGTTAAAGATTTTGAAGGTGTTTGCTGGTGAATGATATAGTTGGTCTGATACCTGCAGCTGGTGGCGGAACAAGAATGTATCCATTTTCAAGGGCTGTTCCAAAGGAGATGTATCCCATAATGGGCAAGGCTGTGATAGAGCACAGTATAGAGAACCTGACTGAAGCAGGGATAAAAAAAATATTCATGATTGTGGGATACCAGAAGGGAGCATTAATGGATTACATAGGCGATGGCAGCTTTTACAATGTAAAGGTCTCCTACATATACCAGCTTGAAAGAAGGGGCCTCGGGCATGCAATACTTCAGGGCAGGGACTGGATTAACAGCACATTTGTGGTTCTGCTTGGCGATTCCTTCATAGAGCCGAAAAAGGAGATAAACAGCTTAATAGAGCTCCACAACAAAAAAAGGCCTGTTGCCAGCATTATGCTGTTCAGGGTCAGGGACCCAACAGGATATGGGATAGTAAAGCTTAGAAACACGGAGAATGGCTCAGGCGAGATTGAAAAGCTGATAGAAAAGCCCGACATGAAGCAGGCAGAGGAATACAAAATTAACGGGGATTATTATGCAATATGCGGACTTTATGTTTTTGAGCCAAAAATATTCAAGTATATAGAGAAAACCCCTCCGGGAGCAAAAAATGAAATACAGATTACAGATGCAGTAAAGCTGGCACTGGAAAACGGAGAAAAGGCATATGGCTATGTAATCAGAGGGGAATATATGGATATAGGCAGATGGTCAACAGTGCTCAATATTGAAAAAAAGCTTGTAAACAGTTATGATATAAAAAGAAGCATAAAGGAAAGAAATGATCTTGCCAAAAGAATATCAGAAATGGAAAGCAGGAAATGATTGTTTCTTATACCAGAACATCAAATTATAATTATGAAGCTTGTTGGCAATGCTCTCAGAAGCCTTTTCGGGAGAAGGTTTACAAGAAAATACCCGAAAACAAGACCAGAGCTTCCTGAGGGATTCAGGGGCAGGGTAAAGCATCTTCCTGAAAAATGCATCTACTGCGGGCTCTGCGCAAAATACTGCCCTTCCGGGGCAATAAAGGTGGACATAAAAAACAAAAAATTCGAGTACAACTGGGGCAGGTGCCTCTTCTGCGGCCAGTGCGAGGAGGTATGCCATACAATGCCGAAAAGGGATGCAATAAAGCTCACAAGGGAATTCGAGTTGTCAGGAAAAGACAGGAAAGATTTCCGCTATTCCTCTAAAGGTGCACAGCTGGCATCCAGGAACTTTAAATAATTAATTCCACCAGTGTGTTCACTGGTGGTCTCCAAAAGGACTAATTCTAGCAATCCAATAATAAAATGGAGTAGTTAGGTTAGCCTATTGCTAGGCTAACCTATA
>JAFCEK010000068.1 GCA_017609225.1 Candidatus Aenigmatarchaeota archaeon
GTATCAGAAGAATCAAAACCATTATTCACAGAGGATGATGTTAAAATGGTTACAAACCAGACAGGCGCCTCGGAGGAAGATGTTAAAAAAACCCTGGAAGAGATGCATGGGGACCTTGCGCAGACGATTTTAAAGCTGAAAAAAGAAAAGAAGCAATAAGCCAGGCATTCAGCTTTTTAATAGTTTGCCTATTTTTTCCAGCTCTTCTCCCTCAAGAAACCTTTTCAGGCCTGCAGGCAAATCCTTTATCCTGATTCTAACCTGCTTCATGCTGTCTCTGTCCCTGAGCGTAACATCCTTTTTCTTTTTTGAATCATAGTCAATGGTTATGCATGCTGCCACGCCGATCTCATCCATCCTTCTGTACCTTCTGCCAATGGAGCCGGAGTCATCATAAAAAACCCTGAACCCATCCTTTCTCAGGGCATCCTTTACGCTGTTTGCAAGTTCATCAAGCCCGTCCTTGCTCACAAGGGGAAATACAGCAGCATCATACGGCGAAACAGCCCTCGGGAATTTCAGCACTATCCTGTTTTTCTCTTCTGTGTATGCAAGTTCAATCAATGCATAAACGTTTCTGTCAACACCAAAACTCAGTTCAAGAACATGCGGCAGAACCTTCTTTCCGTTAATATCCACAGTCATGCTCTCACCTGAAACACTCTGATGGCCTGAAAGGTCATGATCTGTTCTGTAATGTATGCCCGCAACCTCCTTAAACCCACCCAGTGTTTCCATATGCAGCTCTATATCCCAGTGATATTTGTTGTAAAATGCCTTTTCCTCATCAGAAAGCTCCCTGAACCTGAAGCTCTTTTTTGAAATGCCCAGCACACCAAGATAGAACTGCTGTATCCTTGCCATATGATAAACAAAAAATTTCGGCAGCTTTAGCTTCTTGACAGCATCCTCACATGTGATTTTTTCAATCCTTTCGCCTTTTCTGTTCTTTACAGGAAAAAGCAGAAGTCCATATTTTTTAACCTCTGAAAATTTTGGATGTTCATTTATCATATCAGGATTAAAAAATATCTGAAGCTCTGCCTGCGTAAATTCCCTCATTCTTATCAGCACATTCCGGGGCGATATTTCATTTCTGAATGCCTTGCCTATTATAGCAAGGCCCATAGGAAGCCTTCTTCTGAGGCTGTCAAACTCCAGCTTGAAATTAACATATGCGCCCTGGGCTGTTTCCCCCGTAAGATATCCTGTTCTTGCGCCTTTTCCCACACCCAGCTTCAGGGGGAACAACATGTTGAACACACCTGTTTCCTTGAGAGGACCCTTACATTTCTCACATCTTATGTCATGTTTTTTTATAATCTTCAGCAGATCTTCAGGGCTGACACCCTCAAAACTCTCTTTCAGTTCCTTTTCCAGTATATGATCAGCCCTCATAACATTGCCGCATTTTGAACATTTGCATATGGGGTCAACAAAATTCTCAAGATGCCCGGATGCCTTGAATACCTCTTCAGGCATCACAACACTTGTCTGTATCTCATAAAAATTTTCATCCAGCCCAAGAAAATAATCCCTCCATATATTTTCAAACTTTCTCTTCAGCATGGAGCCAACATGACCATAATCATAGAATCCTGATATAGCTCCATGAATAAGCGAGCTCTGCCAGAAGAACCCCCTTCTTTTTGCAATATCAAGAATCCTTTCAGCCTTCAAATTTCTCACCTATAATATAACTTTAACAGCAATTATATAAAATATGGCGGGAAAGAAAAAACCACTCAGGGCAGACCTGCACATACATACATTCTATTCAGGAGACAACAAAATAACACCAGAGGATATAATAGAGCAGGCAGAAAAAGCGAATCTGGATGTTGTGGGCGTTGTGGATCACAAAACAAACAGGGGAGGCATGAAAACAAGAGAGCTTGCAAAAAAATTAAAACTTGTTGTTCTGCCGGGACAGGAAGTGCTTACATCAGACGGTGAAATAATTGTGCTGGGCATAGATGATGAGCTTGAAAACAACATGGACCTGCTGCAGACATGCAGACACGCAAAGAAAAGAGGAGGCATTGTTATCATTCCGCACCCGTTTGATATTTCAAGGCATGGCATAGGAAAACACATGGAAGGAATAATGAAATTTATCGATGCAATAGAGGTTTTTAATTCCAGAAGTATTCTCAGAAGGTTCAACCAAAAAGCATTTGAATTTGCAAAGAAGCATAAAAAACCAATGATTGCAGCATCTGATGCACATACAAGGGGAGAGATTGGCAGTTCCATAACACTTTTATATTCAGGAAAAAACGAGCAGGAGATATTGAATGCAATAAAATCAGGAAAAACAAAAATTATAGCAGGCACAGCAGGCATCCGGAACAGGCTGAAAGGCATTATCAAAAACAGGATTTTACATTGAACCAAAAAACACTATCAGTCAGGAATTGTAAGGAGGCAACATTATGCTGAACCAGAAAACCATTGTTTTCAAACAGCGGATGGATGCATAGTCTGCATCTCTGCACCCGATATATTTGAGATGCAGAGATGTCTCTCGTCTCCTATACAAAGTAAGAGACA
>JAFCEK010000069.1 GCA_017609225.1 Candidatus Aenigmatarchaeota archaeon
AAACTTTGATAGAAAAGCTTAAAAATCTAACTTCCAAGATTATCTTAGCTGACACAGAGATATTCTGAATTTCTCAGGATTAGAATATAAAAAACGGAGGTATCAAAGGATAATATGACAGATAGCATTGTGGAATCTGCTTTGGAAAGTGAAAAAACGGAGGAACCAATTGTTGCCAGGGATACAGCAATGGACGATGAACTCAGAAAAATACTTGAATCAAGAAAGGCAGAGATAAAGGTTGCAGGCATTGGGGGCGCAGGCGGCAATACAGTTTCTAGGCTTATGCAGATAGGCATTGTTGGCGCAGAGACACTTGCAATAAACACAGACGCACAGGACCTGCTCTACACAGATGCAGACAGAAAGGTTCTGATAGGAAAGGAGCTTACAGGCGGACTTGGAGCAGGAGCAGACCCGAAAATAGGCCAGGAGGCAGCCAAGGAATCAAAGGATGAAATCAAGAGGTCGCTGGAAGGCGCTGACATGGTTTTTGTTGACTGCGGACTTGGCGGAGGAACAGGAACAGGCGCAGCCCCGATAGTTGCTGACATAGCAAAGAAGATTGGCGCGCTCACAGTTGGAATAGTAACACTTCCATTCACAATGGAAGGAAAACAGAGAACAAAAAATGCACAGGAGGGCCTGGAAAACCTGGAAAGCGTTGTGGACACTCTTATAGTAATCCCAAATGACAAGCTTCTGGAGATTGTTCCTGATGTTTCAGTAACCACAGCATTCAAGGTTGCGGATGAGATTCTGGTTAATGCAGTGAAAGGCATAGCAGAATTAATAACAAAGCCTGGACTGGTAAACCTTGATTTCGCTGACATAAGAACAGTGATGGGTTCCGGAGGCATGGCAATGATAGGCATGGGAGAATCAGACACAGAGAACAGGGCAATTGAATCAGTGGAAAAGGCACTAAACAACCCTCTCCTTGATGTGGACATAGAAGGCGCTGTAGGAGCTCTTGTAAATGTTTCGGGCGGCTCTGACATAACAATAAAGGAATGCCAGGAAATCGTTGAAGGCGTTTCAGGCAAGATAAACCCGGATGCAAAGATAATCTGGGGAGCCCAGGTTATAAAAGAGCTCGGAGACACAATCAGGGCCATGCTGATAGTAACAGGAGTAAAGTCAAGCCAGATATACGGACCAGAAAAAACCTATACACTTGAAAAGCAGAAAGAGATAGAAAAAGTCCTTGGCGTGGACTTTGTCTCCTAAACCCTTTTTTATTTTTTTGTTTTAAGAACTAAATTTCTATAGTTGTGCCAATATTTTGTCCAGTCAAAACTCTGTAAACATTATTTTCCTCAGCTGCATTGAAAATCACTATTTTAATTCCGCTAAGATTTTCCTTTAGCTCTATTAGTTTTTGTTTCATACCTCCAGTAACATCAACAGTGTTTGCACCAGTTACCTTTTCTAAAACCTTGTCAAAATTTGAATTGTCTATTTTTTCAATAAACTCTGCATGGGGATTTATTTTTGGATCCTCTGAAAATATTCCCTTCACATCTGTTCCCATCAAAATCCTGGATACTTCAAATTCTCTGGCAAGGTATGTTATTATGGCATCACCTGAAACTACACTGGCTTTCAGAGCCTTATCAATAACCATATCCCCATAAAGTATTGGTATAATCCTGTTATCAAGATTTAAAAGTTCTTTAACAATCTCTGTGTTGAATCTTTCAATTTTTTTATTATTCTGAATTATGCATGCGCTGGGTTGAACAGGAAAACCAAGAAGACCTTCAGCCCTGAATATATCCATTATAATCTTGTTTAAGTCCTCCATGGAATTATGCGTTCTAACAAAACCCTCAATATCTTTCCCGGAATCCAAACCATCTTTTATCTTATAGTCAGTTACAAGTTTATGTCCAAACGGACCAGCACCATGAACAACAATAAGACTGAACTCATTATCCTTCCTGGCAGCCTTTATCTCCTTGGCAATTCTCCTTATAACATCCGTTTTTGCCTTGAGCTCATTATTATCCTTATGTGTGATGACACTTCCACCTAATTTCAGAATTATTGTTTCCATATTAATAAAATTAGGGAGTGCTTTAAAAAGCTTCAAAGTTATTTAGTAATTTTTCAAATTCTTCAAGACTTTTCACAATTTCATTGGCACCAGATTCTTTAAGTTCTTCTTCGGAGTTTAATCCTGTTGGAATACCCACAGTATAAACTCCAGCAGCCGTGCCAGCTATCATACCAAAAGGAGAATCATCCAAAAAAACAACATCTTTAGAATTTAAATTTGTTATTTTCAGTGCTTTTTTTATAGGATCTGGGGCAGGTTTTGGTGGAATCCCTTCTAATTCATCAGAAGGCAGAACAACCTTAAAATACTGTAAACAATCACTTAATGGTCCATCATACAACAACCTTCTTGTGGTATTGGTTATGATTGCAAGCTTATATCTTCCAGCTAACCGGTCTATAACTTCTCTTGCATGAGGAGCCACAACATTCTTTTTACCCACAATTTCCAGATAGATA
>JAFCEK010000021.1 GCA_017609225.1 Candidatus Aenigmatarchaeota archaeon
TTCAGATTCTGTTGCATCTGAATGTAATCTGTGTACATCAAAAATAATGCCAACTCTTTTGCATACTTTTTCTTTCATTTTTATATAGGTGATGGATGCAGGATTATTGCCTACCAGAATCACAGCTAATTTTGGTGCAACCTTATGTTTTTTCCTTAACTCTGTTATATAATGTGATATTTTGTTGTAAATCTTCTCTGCTGCCTTATTTCCATCAAAAATTTTTGTATTCATAATACAGTCTAAACTGTGTTATATATTGGGAATTCCTCACATAATTCTTTAACAGTGCTCCTTGCCTTTAATTTAACACCATTACTGTCTGGATTTTTAAGAACATCTGATATAATCTTTCCTATAACCTTCATTTCAGATTCCCCCATTCCCCTTGTGGTCAGTGCAGGCGTTCCTATTCTTATACCGCTCGGATCTTTTGGTGTTCTGTTATCATAGGGTATCATATTTTTGTTTACTGTTATACCCACCTCATCTAAAATGGTTTCAGCTGCTTTTCCTGTCAGTTTTATTTTTGTTACATCAACGAGCATAAGATGATTATCCGTACCATCTGTTACCAGTGTCAGACCATTATTCATCAGCTCCTCTGCAAGCGTCCTGGCATTTTTAACTATCTGTTTCTGGTATTCCACAAATTCTGGTTTCATTGCTTCCTTAAAGCATACTGCCTTTGCTGCTATTATATGTTCAAGTGGGCCTCCCTGTATGCCGGGAAATATTGCCTTGTCTACTGCTTCTGCATGTTCCTTTTTAGAGAGAATTATCGCCCCTCTCGGACCTCTCAGCGTTTTGTGTGTTGTGGTTGTCACAACATCTGCGTATGGAACGGCATTCTGGTGTTGCCCTGCAACAATAAGGCCTGCTATATGTGCGATATCTGCCATATGATAAGCACATGTCTCATCAGATATTTCTCTGAACATTTTAAAATCAATTTTTCTGGGATATGCACTTGCTCCGGAAAGTATTATTGCTGGTTTTTCTTTTTTTGCTATCTTCCTTATTTCATCATAATCCAGCATTTGTGTTTTTTTGTCTACGCCATAAGATACTATCTCAAACAATTTTCCGGAAAAATTAACAGGACTTCCATGAGTAAGATGACCGCCATGGTCCAGCCTCATTCCGAGTATTTTTCTGCCTTTTTTCAGCCAGTCAGTTAGCGCAAAATAGGCTGCCATGTTTGCAGAGGAACCAGAATGCGGCTGTACATTGGCATGCTCTGCTCCGAATATTTTTTTTGCTCGTTTTATTGCCAGGTCTTCACAAATATCAATGAACTGATTGCCTCCGTAATATCTTTTGAATGGATACCCTTCTGAATATTTGTTTGTTAAAACAGTTCCTGCTGTTTCTAATACTGCGCTGCTCACAAAATTTTCAGATGCTATAAGTTCCAGTGTGTTTTTTTGCCTGTTTATTTCATTTTTTACTGCTTCTGATATTTGTCTGTCAGTATTTTTTATGTTTTTCATGTTCATATTAATCCTTTAAATCAGCAGCTAATAACTCTTTTCTCTGTTATTATTTTGTCAACTCTTATATCATGCGGCTCTTCCGGTATCTTATCAACAATCTGAAAATCATAAGCCAGGGCAATTATGGGTATTTTGCCTTTTAATTTTTCAAGAAACATGTCATAATATCCCCTGCCGCTTCCTATTCTTCTTCCATGCATGTCAAAGGCTATGCCAGGTACTATAACAACATCAATTTTTTCCGGATTTGTTTTTTTACCTTCAAAAGAAAACGGTATTTTTTTGTCAAGCTCTTCCAGGGTTTTTAATTCCCTCATACAGGGCCTTTCGTTTTCAATACTGGGCACAAATATTTTTTTGGATTTAATTGTATGTTTAATTATTTCTTTTGTATCAACTTCGTCTGTCCTGGAAATATAGATAGAAATTGTTTCTGCTTTTTTGAATTCATTAAGAAAGAAAAGTTTTTTTTGTATTTCTTTAGTTTCACCGGATAGAAATTGTATGGATTTTAGTGTATTGATTTTTTCTCTTATTTTCTGCTTTTTTCTAGAAGGCATAGGTTTCACTTAGATTTTATTTTTTTAAGTGCATCTATAAGGGTTATAGAATAGTATAAATATAATTTATTGTAAACCTCTTCCTCTGTTTTACATCCTTTTATATTAACAAAATTCTCAGTTATGGTTTCTCCTTTATCAACTTCTTTTATCATATAATGAACACCAACACTTGCTCTTGTTTCCTCATCTCTCAAAAGTCTTCTTATGGGGTTTGCTCCTTTATACTTATACAGGCAGGGGTGTAGATTTATGCAACCAAATCTTGGTATATTTAATATATTCTCATTTAGAATCTCTCTTCCATGGCAACAAATAAGAACATCTGGATTTAGATTTTTTATATATTTAATTGAATTTTTATCATTGATTGAATTTGGTTCAAAAATTTCAAGATTAAATTTTTTTGCTATTGTTTTGACAAAATTATCATTTGGTATAACACAAACAACATTCTCTCTTAATGCTAAAAGTGTTAAAAGACAAAAAACGCCTGCCTGTCTTGCTCCATAGAATATTATATTCATAGTTTCCCTAATTATTTTTCACCATTTTCCATTTTATTGGCAATCCTTTTTCTACATCACATTCTGCTTTTTTTCCTATTAAGGATTCAAAATATTTCGGATGTAGACCGTTGGAAGGCCTTATCACACGAATATTTTCTTTTGTAAACTTTTCCCCTTTTTTTATGTCTTTAACTGCAAAAATTGACCTCATTAAAAATCTGTGTTCCTTCACCCCTTTTGAAATTTTATAGCTAACTTTGCCTATTGATTCCTCCACTTCCCTGACTGCCTTAACCATTTGCTTGAATTCTCTTGGCTCAAGTGAGAATTTTGCATCAGGTCCGCCCAGTTTTCGGTCAAGAGTAAAATGTTTTTCAATTACCTTTGCGCCCAGTGCAACGGCAGTTACAGGCACATGAGGGTTCATGCTGTGGTCTGAGAGGCCGGGAATTACATCAAACCTTTTTTTTATGTCCTGAATTGTTTTGAGGTTCAGTTCTTTAAGCTGTGCAGGATAAGCGCTTGTGCATTTTAATATAATTATTTTGTCATTCCCTTCTTTTCTTATAGTAGATACTGCAAGTTCAATGTCCTGAAGTTCTGCTGTACCAGTTGAAACTGTAACAGGTTTGCCTTTTGAGGCAATGTATTTCAAAAGAGGTATGTGGTTTATTTCAAAGGATGCTATTTTATGGACAGGGACATATAATTTCTCTAAAAAATCAACAGCTGTTTCATCAAATGCCGTTGAAAAAAATATTATGCCCTCCTGTTCTGCCTTGTCTTTCAAATCGGGAAACCATTCCCATGGTGTGTAAGCTTCCGAGTACAAATCATACAGTGTTTTTCCTTTCCATATTGTTTCCTTTATCTTGAAATATTTTTTGTTTGATTTCAGCGTCATTGTTTCAGGTGTATATGTTTGAAACTTGACAGCATCAGCCCCTGATGCCTTTGCCTCTTCTATCATTCTAAATGCATTCTGTTTTTTTTGTAGATGGTTTGCTGATATTTCAGCTACTAAAAAACATGGCTCATCATCTCCGATTACCCTTTTGCCTATTTTTATCCTTTTCATTTTTTCATCTCATTTAATGTGCTTTTAACTTCTGTTATAACTCTTCTCACATCATCATTCTTCATTTTTGGAAATAATGGTAGTGTGATTATTCTGTTGGATATATCTTCAGTTACGGGGAATTCCTTTGGATTTATTCTGAATTTTTTGTAGTAACTGAACCTGTAAACAGGTATGTAATGGACATTAACACCAATATTTTTGGCTCTCATTAAATTGAAAAATTCGTCCCTGTTTATAGAATTGTCCAGCAGTATTGTATAAAGATGCCATGCATGCCTGACATTCTTTTTAATAGTAGGTGTGGTGATTTCTTTAATATCTTCAAATGCCTTGCTGTATATTTTGGTTATTTCTTCTCTCCTTTTTAAGAACATTTCAAGTTTTTCCAGTTGCGAGATTCCAAGCGCACACTGGAAATCTGTTATTCTGCAGTTGGTTCCGAGCAGCTTCATATCATACATATATGATGCCTGCGAGCCAAACCTTTCTGATGTTGGTTTATCAATTCCATGGTTTCTAAGCAACAGCATTTTTTTGTATAATTTCTCATTGTTTGTTGTTATCATTCCACCTTCGCCTGTTGCAATGTGTTTTACAGGATGAAAACTGAAGCATGTAATATCAGCCATATTGCCGACTTTTTTGTTTCTGTATTCAGCGCCCAGTGCATGGGCAGCATCCTCTATAAGATGAATATTGTATTCTGTTGCTATTTCTCTCATTTTTTCAATATCACATGGCTGACCTGCATAATCCATATACAATATAGCCTTTGTTTTGTCTGTTATTTTTTTCTTTATTTCATCAGGATTTATGTTGTATGTGTCTGGCTTTATGTCTGCAAATACTGGTTTTAATCCATTAAGTATTATCATGTTTGAAGTGGCAGCAAAGGTGAATGGTGTTGTGATTACTTCACCTTTCATATCAAGTGAAGCAACTGCTATATTTAGTGCGCTTGTACCAGAGTTAACAGCAACAGCATATTTGCATCCAATGTATTCTGCAAATGCCCTCTCAAATTCATGTATCTTTGGGCCTGTTGTTATCCAGCTGCCTTTCAGAACATCTGTGATTTTCTTGATGTCTTTTTCATCTATCCATTGCATTCCATAGGGTATATATTTTTTGTCCTGGGACATGTGTATTGATTTTTTTAAGACTTAATAAATATTTTCCAATATTATGCCCAACACAATAAATTATGGAGAAAGTTGGGACAAACAATTTAAATAATGAATCGGAAAGATGATTATATGACTCTGGTTAAATTAGGAAACAAATTAGTAGGTGATGGACATCCGTGTTTTATAGTTTTTGAGCCGGGTGCAACACATACAGGCCTTAAAAGTGCAAAAATTCTTGT
This sequence comes from Candidatus Aenigmatarchaeota archaeon, assembly GCA_017609225.1. Taxonomy (GTDB): domain Archaea; phylum Aenigmatarchaeota; class Aenigmatarchaeia; order QMZP01; family QMZP01; genus JAFCEK01. The sequence goes on from JAFCEK010000021.1 coordinate 5,013, forward strand.
AAAAGCAGCGGCAGATGCAGGTGCAGATGCTGTGAAATTTCAGATGATTGATACAGACAGGTTTATGGGCGAACATCATATGATGGTTGAATATAAATCTGCTGCTGGCATGACGAAGGAGAAAATGTACGAGGCACTGAAAAGGAGGGAGTTAAAACCGGATGAATGGAGAGAGCTGAAGAAGTTCTGCGATAAGGTTGGGATATTGTTTTTCTCTTCAGCATCTTTTCCGGAAGAGGTTGATTTTTTGAAGGAGTTGAAATCTGTAGCTATTAAAGTAAACAAAGGTGATATAAACAATCCCTATCTTATTGATTATATCTCAAAGACAGGACTTCCTGTTATGCTTGACGGAAGAGAAAAATTTGAAGAACTTGAAAGAGGTGTTGAAATATGTGAAAATAATGGGAATAAAAACATAATAATCATGCACTGCCCTTCAGGTTATCCTGCAAAGCATGCAGGAGTTCATCTTAGTGCTATAACTGTTATAAAGAACGTGTACAATTACCCTGTTGGCTTTGCTGATCATTCGGAAGGTGGCATAATGAATTTTGCTGCAGTTGCTCTTGGTGCGAACCTTATTGAAAAAACCATAACATTAAACAAAAAAACAAATGCAGTAGAACATATAATGTCTTTGGAGCCTTCTGAAATGAAGCCGTTTATTGAAAGGTTAAGGGCTGTTGAACAGGCATTGGGAAATCCCAGAATCATATTCAGTTCCCGTGTAAAAGATGAAATAAGGAGGAGTATAACTGCAAAAAGAAAAATTGAAAAGGGGCAGAAGATAACGATAGATGATATAGATTTCAAGAGGCCTGGAAGTTATTTACCTGCGAATATGTATGAGGAAGTTGTTAACAGGAAGGCAAAGAGGGATATCAAGGAGGGTGAATTTATAAAACTAAATGATTTGGAATGATGATATTTTGTTTATATTCTCTTAAAATGCTAATATGGATTTGTTATGAAAAAATACATATCCCTGCTAAAACTTTATTATCCAGAGATATCCAATGCTTTTTCTATAAAACAGACAGATATTGGACATGAAAAAAACAGCAAAAATTTTGTTATCAGTTTAAGTAACAGGAAAAGCTTTGTTTTGAAAGAATCTGTTGTTAATGAAAGAATAAGAAAAGGTATTGAAATGCTTGAAAAATGTTTTTTATCAGGGATAAGGGTTCCTGAAACAATAAGAACAAAGGACGGTTTGCTTTGGGTTGAAATCAACAACAGGATATATTCGCTTTATAGATTTTATGAAGGTAAACAGTTCAGTGGTTCAGCTGAACAGGTATGTGATGCTGCAAGGCATCTTGCATTGCTGCATAAATTCCTTAAAAGACAGAATATCAGAATAAAGCCAAATCCCATGTATGATTTTCTGGATAATAATGAAATCAGAAACATTGAAAGTAAAATAAAAAATGCTGAATTTGATCTGAAAGTGCGCAGATTGCTTAAAGATTTGCATGAGTTTTATGAAAATGCAAACAAAGATGTTGCCGGACTAAAATTTCCAAGGCAGCTTATACATGGAGACTTCATACCAGAGAACACATTATTCAGGAACGGAGAACTGCTTGTGTTCTTTGATTTTGGGTCCATATATTTTTCCGAAAGAATAGCTGATGTTGCATTCTCCTGTCATAGGTTTGCCAGAGTCATGCCAGATATGGAAAAATGCATGAAGATGTTCCTGGATTCATACAGCACAGAAAATCATCTTTATAGGAAAGAAATAAGGGCTGTTCCTTTTTTTATAAAAAGAGAGGTTGTGAGGAGAATAAATTATATATTAAGGTCACATTTTTTTGAAAATAAAAAGGAATGGGACTTTGAACTTGACAAGCACATCAACATCTTAAAAGAAATGGAAAATATGGAATGGAGCTGGTAATTTTCTGGGAAAATATTTAAATAATGGATGGACTTATAATTATCAAAAGATTTTTATGGACCAGAAGGTTGAACATTCAAAGCAGGTAATAAGGGATGCTATTAAAAAATACTGGCCAAGAATAGCTATTGCATGCAGTTTTGGAAAGGACAGCATGATTGTTACACATCTTGCCAAACAGATAAAACCGGATATAAAGGTATTTTCTGTTATGACGAAATTCAAGCCAAGAGAAACATTTGAATATCTGAAAATGATGAATAAGCAAATGAATCTTAATGTTACTGTATATATGGTTGCTGACAGGGTTCCAGATGTTTTGAAGGATGATGGTATAGAAGTTGTGCTTCTGAGCAGCGAAAGGTTTAACAAAATATTTTCTGAGAATGAGAAAAAAACGGGAAAGAAGCTTTATGAAAACCTTCCTGATGAGTGCTGCAGGCTTCTTAAGGTTGAGCCTACCAAGGAGGCTGTTAAAGACCTTGATGCCTGGATATGCGGCCTGAGAAACACTGAAGGTAGAACAAGGGCTGATTTTAAAGAAATCGAAAAGAAAGGGGGTCTTGTTAAAATAAATCCTATTCTTGTATGGACAGAAGCAGATGTATGGAGATACATGGCTATTAACAATATACCAGCACATCCATGGTATGCCAATGGATACAGGTCACTGGGCTGCGAACCATGCTCAAATCCTGGTGGTGTACTGGAAAGGGATGGAAGATGGAAGAATACAAGCAAATGCGGCGGTGAGTGCGGCATACATACACAGATTCTGAAATAATGTTGTTGCTGAATGCATTATTATGGACCTGAAATTGGGCTGATCAGGATATTATATTTTTCTGAAAACAGGCTTTACAACATTACCTTTCAGCATTTTTTTTATATTATTCTTTTCTATAGCACTTTTGAGTGTTTGCAGACATTTATCATAAACCTCTATTGTCTTTTCTATATCGCTGTCAGAATGGGAAAGGCATATATTATGTGCTCCTGTGAAAAGAATCCCATGCTCTGCACATTCCTGCTGGAAAAGACTTTTCATTTCCAGTGAATCGTTTCCTTTTTCATCTTTGAATTTTATCACAGTTCTTGGAGGCAAACCTATGCATTCGGTGTATTTTTCCATTCCATGTTTTTTTGCAAGCTTGTTATATCCTTCTTTTATTTTTTTTCCTTGTTTCCAAAAATGCTTTATTGCATTCTTTTTCTTCATTTCATTAATAGTTGATATTGCAGCTGCTATTGAAGTTGTTTCACCACCAAATGTAAAGGAGAAAAACACATCATTAAGTTTTTTCATTATTTCCCTTTTTCCAACAATTGTTGATAAAGGCATTCCATTTGCCATGCCTTTTCCGAAACATGCCATATCAGGAGTGACATTAAAGTATTCCTGAGCCCCTCCAAGAGAAATCCTGAATCCTGTAACTATTTCATCAAAAATGAGAACAGCTCCATTTTCCTTTGTTATTTTTTTGACATCCTCAAGAAATCCTTTTTCTGGTTCTATTGTGCTCACTGGTTCCATTATTACAGCAGCTATCTCGTTTTTATTTTCAGAAAATATTTTTTCCAAAGTTTCTATTTTATTATATTCAAATGTCAACGTAAGCTTTTTTGTTGATTCTGGTATTCCCATATCCCTTGTTGTGGTTGCTATAAACCAGTCCTGCCAGCCATGGTATCCACAGCATACTATTTTTTCTCTTCCTGTATAGGCTCTGGCGAGGCGCACAGCAGCTGATGTCACATCAGAGCCGTTTTTTCCAAATCTTACCATCTCTGCACATGGTATTATATCAATTAAAATCTCAGCTAATTTTATTTCTAATGGGTGCGGTAGGGTAAATGTTATCCCTTCTTTTAGCTGTTTTTCTACTGCTTTTGCTGTTCCTGGATAAGCATATCCCAAGGTAACAGGTCCCAAAGCCATAGTATAGTCTATATATTCGTTTCCATCAACATCCCACACATGACTGCCTTTCCCTCTTTGTATATATACAGGACATACACCCTGTACAAATTGTGTTGGACCTTTACTCAGAGTTTGGGTGCATGCAGGTATAAGCCTTTCTGCTTTTTTCAGATATTCCATTGATTTTTTTAGTTTCATATCAATCAACATTTAGTATTATTTCTTTTCCTGTTTTGCTTGACTCTTTCGCAGCTAACGAAACCTCCAATATTTTCTTTGCATCCCTTATTGTTTGCATTGGCTTTTCTTTGCCTTTTATGCAGTTTATAAAATGTTTTATCTCCTCCACATACATTTTATTTAAATCAATTTCATTATCAAATAATGTTTCTTCTTTTTTTTCTGAAAACAGCATAACAGCTGCATTTTCCGGTTTTTTTCCTTTACTTTCCCAGAGGACTGTTCCCTTTTCACCTATCAGTTTACATGCACGCCTTTTTGTTCTCTGCAGATAATCTATATGTATTTCTGCGAGGGTTCCTGAATCAAGCTTCAGAATCATTTCTGCTGCATCTTTGCTGATTTTTAATCCGCTTAATTTATCAGACTTGCAGAATATGCTTTTAATATCTCCCAGCAGCCATCTAATGTAATCCAGTTCATGTACTGCATTCAGAAAAACATCATCAGCTGTTTTATAATTTCTGCTCCAGTTAAGGATATAATGTCCGTATTCCAGCCCTGCACACAAAATCCTTCCTATGGTGTTTTTTTCAACAATTTCCTTGAGCAACCTGATGCATGAATGGAACCGCATATTGCATCCAACAAGATTCACAAGATTCTTTTTTTCTGTTGTTTTTATTAATTCATCAACACCTTTTAGGGTGTATGATACTGGTTTTTCTATGAAAAGGTTGTTTTCTTTTTCTGCTGCATTTTTTGCTATTTTCATATGCATATTGGATGGTGTTGATATCACAACACCATCAAAATTGTTTTTAAGGGCATTATTAACATTAGAGAAAACCTGTATGCCGTATTGCTTTTTTATTTTTGTTAGAATGTTTTTTGATGTATCGCACACGCTTACATCACAAGAAAGATCTATCAGATTTTTAAGGTGCCTCTCTCCTATTGAACCGCAACCAATCACAAGAAATTTCATAATATCACTTTTTCTGCTTTAGTAGAAATTCAGCAAGTTTAAAGTCCATTGGTTCATCCACATCAATAGACCTCTCTCTTGGCATGAAATATCCGATAAGTCTGCTACAATAATACGTTTTTTCTTTTTTCAATACATTCCATTTGAATATATATATAGCTCCGTTATCCACAAAAACCTCTGGATGTTTCTGGGATGGTAATAAACAAAATTTTTTCCATATTGGTTTCAGGTAACCATTCTTTTTTCTAAGTGCCCAGAAAGGCGAGTAGGTAAATTTTGTTACCGCCATAAGAGCATTTGCATTATTTTTTAAAAATTTATTAAATGCCTTTTTTATATCTTCAGATGTTCTGAGTGGGGATGTTGGCAGGAGTATGAATATATTGTCATAAATTTCGTTCTTTTTTTCCATTTCTTCTATAATGTTCAAGAATATGCTCATAGTTGTTGTGTTGTAATTTCTCAGTTTTTTAGGTCTCATATGAACATCTACATCATATTTCCTTGCTATTTTTCCAATTTCTTCGTTATCTGTAGAAACAAGTATTTTGTCAAACAGTTTACTTCTTTTTGCTGCATCTATAGTATAATACAGCATTGGTTTTCCAAGAAGGTTTGTTATATTTTTCTTTGGAATTCTTTTTGATTTGCCGCGGGCTGGTATAATTGCAAGATTTTTCATATGTACAACCTAAAACATTGGATTTATAAAAGCCCTTCGCTTTTAAGCAGACTAACGATTTCCTCTTTGGTGAGTGGCTTTACATTGCTTGAAGAATAATTTTTAAATTCAGCTGGCTTTGCATTATAAGAATCATAGGACAAAAGGTTTTTTGGCATCAAATCTGTATTTACTATTTCAGGCAGCAGTATAAATGTATCATCTGTTTCCAGCGCTCTTTTTGATTCCTCTGCTGTCATTAGCTCTTCATGTGTTTTTTCCCCTGGTTTGGGGCCTACTGTTTCTATTTCTATTTTTTTCTCTTGCGATGCTTCATTTATCATAACTTCTGCAAGGTCTATTGGCCTGATTACAGGCATTTTAAATATAAAAATTTCACCACCTTTCATCATCTCGGCGCATTTCAGCAGAAGTTTTACTGCCTCTGTCGGAGACATCATAAATCTTGTCATTTTTTTATCAGTAACTGTTACAGGCCCTCCTGCTTTTATCTGGTTTTTGAATATTGGTATTACAGATCCTCTGGTACCCATAACATTGCCAAATCTTACGGAGGATAGTTTGGTTTTTCTCTTTCCCTTATAATAGTTTGCAGCTGTGATAAGCCTCTCAGCAAGAAGTTTTGTGGCTCCCAAAACATTTGGAGGGTTAACTGCTTTGTCGCTGCTTGTAAAAACAACTCTTTCAACATCAGCCTCCAGACACACATCTATTACATTCTGGGTTCCAATAACATTGGTTTTTATAGCTTCAAATGGATTATATTCGCAGTCCAGAACATGCTTTAACGATGCCATATGAAAAACAATATCTATGTCTTCCATGGCTCTTCTTAGTCTTTCTTTGTCCCTGACATCGCCCAGCAGGAACCTTATGTTTTTATGTTTCTTGTATTTTTCATGGAGTATATGGGACATTGTTTCATTCATATCCATTATTCTTATAACTTCAGGTCTGTATTTAAGAAGCTCTTCTACGATTGCCTGACCTATAGAACCTGTTCCTCCTGTTATTAGTATTTTTTTGCCTTTAAACATGATGTTTCTCCCTATATATACTGGTATTTTATTAGAAACAGTATTTCTGTATATAAAAAACTATTCCCAATTGTTTCCCATGAATATTTATTTCAAATTCATTTCATCTGCAAGGTTTTCCATAAGCGTATTTATTTCTGGCCTGTTTTTTACCTCTTCTGCATTGGGAAAGAACTGGCACTTGTCAAACTCGAACGATTTCTCAAAAACTGCTGTAACAAAACTTATTAGCTGCCTTTCATCATGCCTGTAGTTTTTAAGCATATTCTTTATCATTTCAGGTAGCATATTAAGATCTTTGCATTTTTTTACCATTTCCATCTTATCATAAATGGCTCTGCCAAATATTATAACTGGTTTTTTAAAGTAAAGTGCTTCCAAACCGGCACTGCTTGATATTGTTACAACCATTTTTGCTTTTTTTATAATATCAGCACTGTCAAGATACGGGTATATAAGGTCTACATTCGGCAATCTCCTGATTTTTTTGTAAAACTCTATTGGTCTCATCCCTCTTGCGAACATTCTGGGATGGTCTTTTACATAAAGCTTGTAGTCTATGGGGATGCTTTTTGCCACATTTTCTATAAGTGCTATCTGGTTCACAAAAAACGGTGCCTGAAACAACGTTGCCATTTCAGGATCAGCATGTAGAGGGAAGAATATATAATTTTCATCTGCATCTGGTTTTTTAAACAATCTGTTTTTTTTCAGGTGATATTTTCTGAACTCCATCTTTGCTTCATCAATAAGTGCTCTTAGTGTTCCTTTTCCCTTAAAGACAAAATCATTCTTATAATTTCCAAAATTATAATGGTAAAAATAACGAGCTATTCTTGTTGCCCTCCTTGCTTTTGCCTTAAGGGAGTCCCTCAAAATCATATCAAGATTTTCTGAAGTTGTGATGTATTCTGGTTTCACATTCTTTTTTCTGAAATTATGGATGAATTTCATGGCATCATTTTCAAATCTGGATTTATATCCATGCAGAATTTTCTGGTATGTTTTTGTTATTTTTGGATATGTTTCAAAGTTATCCCTAGCTAAGGTTATTCTTTTTCCTATTCTTGTATGGGAAAATATTAGTGTTGGAATGTTTTCTGTGTTTGCAACCTGATAAAGAACATATGCCGGTAGGGATGCAACACCATCAAATATTATATAATCAGGTTTCATTTTTTTCAGTGTTTTTATTGTATGTTTAAAAAGCACCTGTATTATCCTGAG
>JAFCEK010000070.1 GCA_017609225.1 Candidatus Aenigmatarchaeota archaeon
TTGTTTTGAAAAACAAGGGCAGGCCGGACAAAAACAATAAAGGAGATATATATTTGGATGAAATAAAAAGAATCGAAAAAATAAAATTAAAGAAACCAGCACCGGTCTATGATCTCTCTATTCCAGGAACACAAAATTTTATAGGAGGATTTGGTGGAATACTCCTTCATAACACAGGCCACCCAAGCCTTGCAACAATACATGCAGCTTCAATACCGCAGCTTGTTGACAGACTAATAACACCTCCCATAAGCCTTCCACCAACACTCCTGGAAAACATTAATATAATAGTTTTCCTTGTTGTGTCAAAGATAGGAGGCAGTTATGTGAGAAGGACAAACAAAATACTTGAAGTTGTTGGAGTGAAAAACAACATGCCTGTTACAAATACTGTATTTGAATGGAAACCTGTTACTGACAGTTTTGATATAAAAAACAAATCAATAGTTCTGGAAACGATTGCAAAAAAACTTGGCCTTACAGAGGAAACAGTAAAAGAGGAACTTTCCAGAAGGAGAAAGGTTCTGGAATGGATGGAGGAAAGAAAGATATTTGATTATAAAGAAATAGCAAGGATTATAGGCATGTATTATACAAATCCCGAGCGCATTATGGGAATTATAGAGGAAAACATCTATTAGGTTAAATTCTTTTAGTAGTAAAAGAAAATATTAACAGGGTATTTTAATGTTTGAAAAAGTTTCGCTGAAATTTTTCGGAAATCTGACAGAACCCTATCTGGATTATTTTGAATCACTTAAAGGAAACATAAAAAAGGCAAGAATAGACATGTCTCTTCACCAGTATCTGTGCCTGATACTTTTTTATTCACTGATTGTTTTTATGCTTTCCATGGTATTTTTTTCTGTTTTAACAGCGCTCAGCATAATTGATTTTTTCTATGCATACACGCTTGGCATAATAATGTCTTTTATAGTTACGGGCATGACATTCTTTACAGGATATTATTATCCCAATCTGAAATCAAAAGGCATGCAGGAAAAAATAGACAGGTCCCTGCCTTTTGCAGTATCCTATATGGCAACCTCAGCATCCTCTGGTATAAATCCAGTTGAGATATTCAGAATGCTTTCGGTTAGAGGAGGAGTAATAGGCGAGGAGGCAAACAGGATATACACAAATGTAAAAAGCCTTGGAATGAACATAACAGACGCCCTGCAGAAGGCAGCTGCAAAATCACCATCGAACTCCTTTGCTGATCTGCTTTTTGGGATGTCTTCTGTAATAACAGCAGGCGGAAATCTGGAGGAATACCTGAGAGGCAAATCCAGAAGCTCCATGAACCAGTACAGAAGGGCATTAAACAACTATGCAAAACAGATAACGCTTTATACAGAGATATACATAACGCTTATAATAGTGGGCAGCCTGTTCTTTATAGTGCTCATAGCCATCATATCCCCGATAATAGGGGTTTCGCTTGTACTAATTCAGACATTCATAGCGTTCCTGTTCATACCCCTTGTTTCAGCAGGGTTTTTGGTGCTGCTCAAGGCAATATCACCAACCGAAAAATAAAAAAACCAGCAAGGTGAAATATGGAAAGAAAGGTAATGATAATACCGGTTCTGGTATCAGTGATTTTGATAGCAGCAGGAATGGCTCTTGGAGACCCTGCAACAACGGGAAATATTGTAATAATAGCAATCATAATATCTGTTGTGCCGCTCTTTATTTACAAGTATTCAAAATTTCTCTGGCTGAAAAGCATTGAGGAGCAGTTCCCCAACTTCATAAGAGACCTTGCTGATTCCATACGCTCCGGAATGAGCTTTGAGGAGGCAATAAAGATAGCAGCAAGAAACAATTACGGAAAGCTTTCAGCTGAAGTCAAGGCAATGAAAAACAGGCTTTCATGGGGAACACCGCTTCTAAGGGTTCTTGAAATATTCGGGAAAAAAACAAAGGATTCCAAAATAATAACAGAATCGCTTCATATCCTGAGAGAGTCCTTTGAATCCGGCGGAAATGTTGCATCAACGCTTGACTCCATCACAAACGGAATAATTGTTATAAAGGAAGCAGAAGCTGAAAGGGAGTCAATAGTAAAGCAGCATGTTGCCATAATGTATGGTGTGTTTTTCATGTTCCTTTTCGTGGCAATAATAATAATATTCGTTATGGTGCCTATGATAAAATCACAGCCGCAGGCAGCCCATATCGAAGGCCCGCTTTCAATAACATTTATCGACCCATGCGAGGGCATGGCAGGATTTCCATGCAACCTGTTCACTTCAACCTGCCTGCTCTTTGATATGAATGCAGGCATTGCATGCTATTACACATCATTGTTTTTCTTTGTTGTGATAATACAGGGAATATTCACAGGCCTGATTGCAGGACAGGTTGGTGAAAACTCTATTATTGCAGGCTCAAAACATTCGCTTATAATGCTTTTTTCAGCACTTGCAATATTTCTGTTTCTTGCAAAGGCCGGGCTGTTTCCAGCCTAAAGTGGCAGATGAGATGAATACATATATTTAAC
>JAFCEK010000071.1 GCA_017609225.1 Candidatus Aenigmatarchaeota archaeon
ATCATCAATGCCTGCTTTCTTCATTTTGCCTGATTTCCACGCATCAAACATTTCCTTTACATTATCAGCATGACCTACATAAACCTCTATTTTGAGCTCTTTGCACAGCATTATGGCCCTGGGTCCGATATCCCCGCAAAGCAGTACATTAGTGCCATGCTTTTTCATCAGCTCGGGTGGAAGGCCAGAACCGCCCATATGCTCGCTGGTATTCTCTATTATTTCCAGCAGTTTGCCGTTTTCATCTATAATAGTGTAGGTATTGCACCTGCCGAAATGCTGTGCGACCTCTTCATCCATGCCTCTCTTCCCGTTTGTGGGGATTGTTATTCTCATAACTCACCTTCCTAAAATCTTGCTGAAAAGGGATTTTTTCAGTCCAAGCCCCTCTTCGATTTTATTTTTCAGGCTGCTTTCACTTTGCTCCCCGACAATTCTTTGAATCTCAGTTTCATTATTGTCCAGCATTAAAATTGTCGGTGTTGACATTATATTAAATTGCCTGGAAAGCTGCTTCCCGTCGCTCGTTTTCATCCTTATTTTTTTGAGTTCAACCCCATGCTTATAGTATTCCGGAGCAACCTTCCTTGCAACAGTCTCTGCTCCCGGGCAATGGGGACAGTGTGAAGACATAAATAACAATATTTTCATTTTATTCCACTCCTGGTATTCTTATCCAGCCATTCCCTTACAGCCGGCTCAGGCAGGGTACCAACAAACTCATCCACGACTCTCCCTTCCTTAAACATTTTAACAGCAGGTATGCTCATAATACCGTATGTACGGGCTATTGCCTGATTTTCACCTACATTAATCTTCGCCAGAATGAATTTCCCATCATATTCCTTAACAAGCTTTTCCAGTGTTGGACCAAGTATCAGGCAGGGCGGACACCACTGAGCCCAAAAATCCACAACAATAGGAATATTTTTGGATTGCTCTATTATCTTTTCTTGAAAATCATTATCATTGACTTCTATTTCCAATTTTTTAGCTTTCATTTTTTCCATTAATTCTTTCATCTTCTTCTTTTTTATTCTTTCCATCTCTTCGTCCATATTATCTCCTTTTCATAAATATTTAATAAATTTATTTTTCTCATCAACCAAAATAATCTTTGGTTTTATATATTTATTTGCTAACTCAAACCCGGCTATAATTACTCTATCTCCTTTTTTAATTTTCTTCGCAGCAGCGCCATTCATACAGATTATTCCTGAATTTCTTTCACCCTCTATAACATAGGTTTCTAATCTTTCACCGTTTGAGATATCCCAAACAGCCACCTTCTCCCCTTTATCAATCCCGCTCTTTTTAATTAATTCTTTATCTATTGTTATGCTCCCTATGTGGTTTATATCTGCTTCGGTGACAGTTGCCATATGAATCTTGCTTCTCAGATACCATCTCATTTTTCATCCCCCATAAGAATTTTAATTTTCTTTATAGTTTTCTCTGCAACTTTCTTTTCTTTGTTATAATGCTTAATCATCCTCTCCAGAAATGCTTTCTTTTCTTCTTCAGTTCCAAATTTTTCCATAAGCTCTTTGGTTTTTTCCAAATTTTCTTCTATCTCTTGTGGAATTTTTTCACTATCATGCCTCACTGCTTCCTGAGGACAAACATCATGGCATTTGCCGCACCTGATGCATTTGTCCATATCAATTCCTGCCTTTCCTTCTTTCATGGAAATAGCATCAACAGGGCATTCCCTAACACAAAGTCCACAACCAGTGCATTTATTTTTATCTATCCATGGCATTTTTTTCACCTCTCAACTTCTTCTCCTTTCAACCATTACACAGACTCCGTGCAAAACCTCGATATTGTTATCTTCGCAAAAGGCGATTGCGCTGTCTGATTCAGAGCCAGGCTGCATCCAAACTTTACTGATTCCCTTTTTTTCACACTCCCTGACGATATTTTCAGTAATATCTGGCGGAACCACTATATCAACAACATCTGGTGTTTTTGGCAATTCACTTAACTCAGCATAGCATTTATCTCCCAAAACTTCATCAGCATTTGGATTCAGGGGATAAACAGTGTATCCGGCTTCTTTCAAATCTTTATACACCATATGTCCGTACTTTTCAGGGTTTTTTGAGGCTCCAACTACTGCAAAAATATTCCTCTTGTCCAAAAATGCATCTATTAGCTTCTTATTACTGTCCATAATTCAGCCTTATCCTTTGCTCTGCCCTCATTTTTATCTTCTTTCTTATCCATGTTATCGGAAGTGCCATTAATCATTTCAACAGTTATTTTTTTTATTTCTGCCCAAAGGCCTGCTTTGTTATGAATTATACGGAAATCGGGTATTTCTGCTTTGTATATAACCTCTCTTAATTTATCAGGTGAACTGTAAGCTTTGCATCCTCTTTCAGATAATGATCCCTCAGGGATTTCATTCTGTTTGATTCTTCCTCGGTAACGTATCG
>JAFCEK010000072.1 GCA_017609225.1 Candidatus Aenigmatarchaeota archaeon
CCTTCTCCTGAATCCCTGCGCCAGTTTGTTAGGTCGATAAGCCATTTGCTTTGCCTTGGCCTGTATTTTTTCCCTGGTTTCATCCCTAAGTAAAGGGCTGTTTCTTAATGCAAGGGAAACAGTCGTATGATGGACTCCTAATTCCTTTGCGATATCTTTTATTGTTACACGCTTTTGTTTCAAAGTGTTAAATATTAAAATTTCTCACGTGAGCAATCCACTGCAAAAAAATATCAGAAACTTTTCCTTAACAGTCTATGACTTGTGATATAGTTTCTGACGTGAGAATATAGAACAATATTACAACTATTAATTTTAAAAAACAATATTTAGTTTGATTATTTAACAAATTTAGATACAATCTAAATAAGGAATCGAGTCTCTGATAAAGTATCACAATACTTGAAAACAAGAAAATCCAATGTCAACATTTGTTAGGACTATAACACTTAACAGTAATATGAATGGAAAAACCACTTTGTCCGTTTTTTCCACCCAAGCGTCTTTATAAAAATGATGTTCATACATTTTCAATTCTATTTGATGCCTACTCTGGGTTATCTTTGCTTGCACTGCAATAAACCAATCGATAAAGTTCCGGTGTTCCTGTTTTTTGTACTTGTCTTTCTTCTGGCGCATCATCACCGATATGTTGTATGCAAATACGCTTAGCTGCCAGAGTATGTCATTTGCCCAATAGTCATCGGTGAGCGTGTTGCCTGCCATAGCATACGTACTGATAAACCGGCACTGTTTTTATCTCCCCCAGACATGATACTTCAGCATACTCCTTTACTGAACACACGGCTTTCAGTATCCTGGAACGTTGCCAGGATTTTGCCCGGTAGCTAAACGCACATATGGCAACATCTGTGGCATCTTCAACATCAGTCCAATTTTGAGACTGCAATAATTTCTCAAGGTTATTAAGTTTCACTTTTACCAGATAGTCCCAATAAAAAGATTCCAGCAAATCGAACAATCCCCCTGAAAAGAATCCACTATCCGCCCTAAAGAACACTTTCCTGATATTCTGCGGCAGACTGGATTGCACTTCCATTAAGAACTCAACAACACCATTGGCTGTATATGCTGACCCTGTCCTGAACCAGGTGTTGTAAAGCAGTTTCATCTCGCTCACAAAAATCATTAGCGGGTGATAGCTTTTGTGTTACCTGGATCCCCGGTACTTTCCATTAATTTTTTTGTCATATTTTCCAATTTTTCCTGTAACACACTAAATTCAGGTTTATTAATAAGGTTATTCATCTGAAAGGGATCTTCCTGATTATCATATAGAACCCAAGGGCCTCGATCCAATAACCGTGCATAGGTGTATCGTTTGGTTCGAACTCCTCTCCATGGAGTCACGCCATTAGCCACCCAGGGAGTCCCTCCAGGAATCAATTTCATTAAAGGTACCGCTTCCCTCTGATCAGATCGAATACCGCATGCTGCTTCGGAAAAATCTTTGCCATCAACCTCAGGACAGGAAAGATCCGCCAAACTCAACAACGTCGGCATTACATCTACCGGAGTTATCAAAGCATCAGTCCTTTTCCCTGCAGGCACTTTCCATGGATACTGTATGATAAAGGGAATCTTGATGGATTCTTCATAAGGCATTTGTTTTGAACCCATACGATGAGAACCAAGCATATCACCATGGTCAGACGAGAAAACCAGGATGGTGTTCTCCGTTAGCTCCATTTCATCCAAGGCATCAAGCAATTTACCTATGCACTCGTCCAGAGCTGTTGTATGAGCATGGTATCCCTGAATGTATGACTCCTTGAGTATTTCATCATTATCAATAATATTGCGTATGCCTTTTCGCTTCTTCTTTTCAGCTTCTGACATATTGCTCGTATCTGTTTTCAGAAGCCAATCAACACCATCACGCTGCTGCACGTTTTTTCGTAGGTTTAAATTCTTTACCGGATAAAAATCCTTGTATTTCTGTGGCACCAAGTCATAGGGATTATGCGGAGGACCCCATGACATGAACAGGCAAAAAGGATCTGTCTTATTTTCTTGGATAAAATCAATAGCTATTTGCGTTTGTATGAATGGTTCATAATCCTCGAATTCGACCCTCTCATCTCCCATGTAAAAATAACTATTGTAGTATTTGTGTGAACAATTATTCACCGCCCAAAAATCAAATCCCTGCCTACGATTTTTAGGAATTGGGTTTTTGCGAGTACTTTCTAAATGCCACTTTCCAATATACCCCGTTTCGTAGCCTTGTGATTTGCACACCTTTGCTATGGTCATCAAATTGTCCTTAAGCGGTGTATCATTATAAACAACACCATTCTTCATCGGGTAAAGTCCAGTTTGAAGCATAGCCCTGAAAGGAGAACATACCGGATAGATGCTGATAGCGTTTT
>JAFCEK010000022.1 GCA_017609225.1 Candidatus Aenigmatarchaeota archaeon
GAATCCATTGCTGGCTCCAACAACACCAACAGGAATAATTATAAGCGGATAGAGTATCCCCAGATCAATGGTTCCAAAAAATGGTATATTCATAAAGCTCTGGCCTGCATTTATCACAACCAGCGGTATACAGATTGGTATTGTAAGAATAACCTTGTGCAGCCTCCTGATGCCGATTTTCCATCCTATAACATCATCTATAAATCCAATAAATCCTGCAAAAAGCAGCGTCAGGAGTATTGTAAAAATTTCAACAACCCCCATTCCGCCCCCGATAAAAAAGGTCTTTATGAACACATAAAGCAATACAGCAAAAATTATGCCTATAACAACAACTATGCCTCCGCCTTCTGAAACTTCAGGCCTGTCATATTTGTTCATGTCCTTTCCAACAAGCTCAACCTGTTTCGCCTTTCTTATCCAGAATGGAAGAATAAATATGGTTATTATAAATGAAACAGCCAGAGTGATTAAAACAGCAATCAATTCCAACATATAACCACCTAATATCTTACTTTGTATATAATTATATACTGATTGTCAAATACCTTTTCCACAGGCAGGCCATAACCATTCATAAACATCAGGTTTACAAATATGCTGTTCTCTGCCACATCAGGAATATAGTAAACACCCAGAGGCGAAATAGAAACGCAGCCACCTATTGAGGGTTCCTGGTCCGAAATATGCGTTATACCGTTAGTTGTAGTGCATATATCATTTATATATGTTTTTGAATAGTACTGATTACCATCTGATATAAGGAATATGGGTGATGATGTTATATCACCTGTACTGTCAACAGGTATCCAGATAGTATATTGTCCTGCCTTAAGCTCCATTATGGTTTTGTTGTCCTTCTGGAAGCTTCCTGTCTGCTGGAACTGGAGAAAGCCAACAATCTGCTCGCCGTATGATGCGATTTTTGATATAGCTCCGTATTTTCCTGGCAGTGTGTAATCCATCAGTATATAGAGAGGGGGCTTGGTTTCTTCCAGATACGGGAAAAATTCTGTTATTGAGTTGTTTTCATTCCATGTGCTGGAATCGGCTGTATACCACTCTGCTATATCATGGTTTACTTCTCCATAAAGATTTCCCCCATCTGCAATTGAAGGCCTGTGACCTCTTGTCTGAAACCAGTAGCCAAAATCCCACCATGAAAGCACCACAGCATTTTCAGGCGTCTGGTTTGAAAAGAAATTCATTGCCTGATACCATGGCTGATTTGGTGAAAGCGTGATATTGCCATTTTCATCTATCACAAGGCATTTCTTTCCGTCTATCAAAAGGCTTGAATCAGGGAAACATATGGATGGGCCAAGGCTTCTGGAAAATGAATATGCACTGCTGTAATTAAAGAGCAGGGTAAAGAAAACAAAAACTGCAAGCAGAACAGAAATCAGGCCGATTGTTTTCTCCTTTCCTCTTAAAACAACCACCCTTTTTAAGCTTCCAAATTTTTTCTCAATGGATATGCCTTTGTCAATAATCCATGACATGAAGAATGCGCCCACAAGAGAGGCAGCAGGCCCAACCAGAAAAACAAGCCTGATAAAGTTAAAAACACTCCAGAAGCTTCCAAGAATCCAGAACAATGGAAAAAGCAGAATCCAGTTCTGTGTTCTGAAGAATTTATAAACGAGAAGTGCTATACCCAGAAGAGAAAGCCCCCATAAGGTGAATATAAATGTATTTGAAAAACCATTGAGAAAACCAGGTATCGAAACCCCAGGAAGCAATGGACCTGAAAATGCATTATTGGTTCTGCTGTAAATAATGCCCCAGTCACCAGGTGCATTCTCTGCTACTGTTGTTCCGATAAGACCTTTTCCAGGGATAGCTGCAGATATAAGCTGGTCCATAATTCCTGCAAAGGGGTCAAAGAATACAGAACCAATAAGCAGCCCCAGAAAGCCAATTACAATAATAACAGGTATAACATATGGCAGATTTTCCTCTTTTACAAGCTTAAATCTCTTTGCTCCATACCTTACCAATAGCAGCGTAAGTACACCATAAGCCAGAATGCTTGCAGATGAAAAAAGGGATTCATGTCTTGGCTCAAGCTGAACTAATAGTGTGCCAAGCAGAATCATGGGAACATATGCCTTTATCATCTTGATATCAAGATATCCCTCAACCTTTTTTATACTATTTTTGAATCCTGAAAAAAGATAATCCAAAACAGCTAGTATTATGCTTCCTATAAAAAGCAGACCTATAAAACCACCAAATATCATATAAATGAATTTTGTACCACCCCATGTGCCGCTTAAAGCAGCAAGGCTTAGCCCAGCCAGTATGCCATAAGACCATGAATTTTTCCTGAACGCCTTAACAAAAAGATATATTGTCAGCATTATGAAAACACCGGCTATAGGCTCCTTTTCAAAAAAACCTGCTGAAGTCCTTATGATAAATGCAGGCACTGTTGCCAGAAAAAAAGCAGTGAACAGGCCGGCTTTCCTGTCAAAAAATTCCTTCCCTACAAAATACCCAACAAAAACAGTCAGTGCACCCATTATTGCAGGAAACAGTATGGCAAAATCCAGATAATGCATTCCCAGACCGCCAAGGGATGCATAAATCAGTGCAGGAAGATAAACAGGAATCATATATTCGGTTTCCCAGTGATTAACACCTCTTGGATAGTATCTCATTGTATCCAGTTCAGGAAGCTGAAAATTATTATGAAGAATATCTTCGCTTGTTCTGTACAGATAAAACGGGTCAAGCGCCTGAAGTTCGCCATATCTGGCGGGAAAGCTTCTCAGCCAGAACCCAAGCAGTACTATAAAAAGCAGTGCTATTGCATACCAGCGCTTCTGCAGAATGTTTTTAAAATTCTCCATACAAACCAATTGGATTGGGAATTAATAATATTATGTAATTAATATAAAAAAGCATTATGTGTCTGCAGCAGAGCCATTATTTTTTAAAGGCCCTTTTGAATTCCTTTTCAAAATCCTTGACATCATCTATTATGGTCTGCGCTGCATCACTCAGCGTTTTCTTGGGGTTTTTTGACATGGCAATTATCACCGGCTGGGTCATGTAGGGATGCTTAACAATGTATGATGCCTGCCTTGCTCCTGCCCTCCATGCATTTTCCCTGAGAAGATTCAGCAGAGTGTGCGTTTCACCGCTAACCTCAAGCTTTACCTTGTCTTTTCTGTTCTCTATAACCTTCAGTTTCATAACATCAGCCCATTAATTGGTTTATGTGTCATTGTATTTAAATACTTCACATATTCTACCATTTGGCAACTTCAGGATATTTTGAAAGCTCCTTTCTGAACAGATTTTCAATTTCTTTTAATCCCTTTTCGGTTCTTGCCTCGAATCTGAGTGTGAGGTCAGGCTGCGTATTGCTTGCCCTCACAAGCCCCCAGCCGTCTTTAAAAAGAACCCTTGCGCCATCAATATCAATAACTTCATACCTGGATTTAAAAAATTTCACAAGTTTTTTTATAATATCAAACTTGACATCATCAGGGCAGTGAACCCTTATAACAGGGGTTGAGAAATATTTCGGGGCTGTATCAAGAATCTGCCTTATGGTTTTGTCTGTATTTGAAAGAATCCTGAGAAGCCTTGCAGATGCATAGATAGCATCATCATACCCGAAGTATTCATCTGCAAAAAACATATGGCCTGACATCTCTCCTGTAAGCAGTGCATTCTCTTTTCTCATAAGCTCCTCAATAAGCGAATGCCCTGTGGGACTCATTACAACCACACCGCCATGCGCCTTTATATCCTCCACCACAGCCTGTGAGCATTTTACCTCAACACATATCTTGGCTCCCGGATGCCTTTCAAGTACCTCCCTTGAAAACAGTATAAGCAGGTCATCACCAAATATCACATTCCCGTTTTCATCAAAAACTCCTATCCTGTCTCCGTCACCATCAAACGCAATACCAAGATCAGCTTTTTCTTTTTTGACTGCTTCAGCAAGCCTGCTGTAAAGTTCGGGCTTTGCAGGATCAGGATGATGGTTTGGAAATGTACCATCTGATTCACAGTAAAGCTCTGTTACTTCACAGCCCAGCTTTCCCAGCAGTTTGGGTGCCAGTATGCCTGCTGTTCCGTTTCCGCAGTCAAGCACAATCTTCATCTTCTTTCCAAGCTTTATATGATTTTTTATATAATTCAGATAATTCTCTGTAATACTTGCCTCCTTAACTGTGCCAACCCCCTGATCGAAATTGCCTTTGACCATAAGCTCATATAATTTCTGTATTTCCCTTCCATACACAGAATGAAAATTGCTGACAATCTTAAATCCATTGTATTCCCCCGGATTATGGCTTCCTGTTATCATAACACCTGCAGATATTTTGAGATGTCTGAGTGCAAAATAAAGCACAGGCGTGATGCAAAGGCCAATATCAACAACATTCATGCCTGTTGATAAAAGTCCTTTAACTAGGGCATCCCTGAAAGGCCTTGAGCTGGGCCTGTTGTCAAAGCCAACAACAATGCTTTTATCTTGCATATATGTTCCTATTGCCTTTCCAAGAAGCTCCACAACATCTGCTGTTAAATCCTTTCCCACAATGCCCCTTATATCATATTCCCTGAACATGGTTTTTTCAATCCTGACCATATACATCAACTTGACAATTCCATATTTGCATAGTTATACAATATATAAGAATAAATAATATATTTTCTCAATATAGAGGAATTGTTCCAAAAATTATCCAAAAATTTTATAAGGAAGCTCATTCAATATTAATTATATGGGTTTGGGGCTTTCAGGGATTGCAGCAATAAATGTATTGGTATTAACATTTGCCTTAATGTTCCTAGGTTTCTTTACATTCATTTTTTATGCTGAAGGAGCTCCCACTCTGCAATGGACAATTAACGGCCAGAATTTTACATACATACCTGTAACAAACTATCAGATAAGCATTACAATCAACAACACAGACGCCAACAACATAACAGAGGTTAACATAACAATACCTCCAGGTATGGTATACATAACAGACTCCAATATCACAACAGCCCAAGCATCAAATTTTACCAACTCAACAGATAATCTTACATGGTTCAATACAACAACAGGCATTGCCCTGATAGAAAACGGAACAAATGAAACCTTTTTGTTCAATGTCAGCATACCAGCCCATACACCCGGTTTGTATAATTTCACTATAACAATAACAGACAATATGAGCGACTCAACAAGCGGAATCCAGGGTTTCATGGTTTTTCATTCATTCTTTATAGGAAACAACCCATACGCCACATACTGCAGCGGATGCCAGACACCTGCTGTTAACATATCAAACACAACAGATTTCTTCTTTTATAACGGAAACTATATACAGGTCGTTGTCAATCTAACAAACCCACTCGGATCAGGGGTTCCGAATTTAACTGTCACAGCAAACCTCTCAGAGGTTGGAGGGAATGTTTCTGCTGCAGCAACCTATCTTGGAAATGGCTGGTATATGATGGAAGGTTATGTAAACTTCTCCAATATTTCCGGCGGCGTAACAAACATTAACCCTGTTAACATAACGGTGAACATTTCCAATGAAACATATTCTCAGAGTCAGACAACACCGGCTCTGCTGGTCAACATGAACACGCTTGCAAGCTGCCCGCCGGCAAACGAGAATGTGCAGTTTCCGCCAATGCCAACAGAAGAAGGAAACACAACGCTTGTGAACCCAACCAGCTGCAATTCAACATGCGACCAGGATAAATGGGGCTTTGCAGAATACAACGGCTCTGGCGGATACTGGATCTGCCCCCCACAGTTTGGAGGTGATACAACCAATTTCAGTGAAGTTGCAAATACAGGAAATTTCTCTAATTTTACCATGATTGTTGATATACCTGGAATTTCAAAGATTGTGTTTCTTCAGAATGTAAGCTTTACCACCCAGGAAAGCGCGCAGGGAATAATGGAATTTGCAATGAGAAACCTAATGCTGGCAAACAGGGTGGGCATAAATGACAGTGAATGGGACGGCTCCACATCAACAAGAGTTAATTTGACTGTATCAGCAAACATAACATTATATAATTTAACTGGCAGGTTTGGCATATCAGATCCAAATATATACTATGGAAGCTATAACGGAACAACCACACCAGGTGACCTTGCCCCATGTCCTGCCACAAGATGCTATGGATACACATGGGACGGCGAGAACTTAACATTCACGGTTAGTTCGTTCTCCACATATGTTATTGGTGATACCCTTCACAATCTGACATTTGAAAACCTCACAAGCAGGGAATTCATAAAGGCAGCAAACCAGAATGCAACATTCATAATAAATATAACAAACTGGGGCAATGCCACATATGAAGAGTACAACCTAAGCATTGGCCTGGCAGGCACAAGCTATATTGACACCATAGGAACTCTGAATGTTACAGATATAGTTCTCAACCAGAATGAATCAGTATCAGTTGAGCTCAATGTTTCAAATGCAACAAGCGGGAATTATTCCCTTTATATAATAGCATATCACTGGAACGGAACAACAAAAAACACAACATGGAGCCTCAACTCATCTGATGATGGGATATACTTCAACCTGACGGTTGATGCAGACGCACCCAATAATATATATCCAGCACTGCCTGCGGCAAACAACACAAATTACACAACAGACCAGCTTGCAATCAATATAACATTCAATGAAACAAGGCCAGATACATGCATACTTGAATTTAACAATGGAACAGCTGTAAACATAACCATGACCATGAATACAACAGAAAAATGGTGCTATATTGCCTTTAACCAAAGCGATGGCTACTGGAATTTCAGCATTTATGTTAATGATACTGTTGGAAACCTAGGATTTAATGGAACATGGTATGGAATGACAGACACAATAGCTCCGCACAACATAACAGCTGTTGCACCTACAAAAGCCAATTCTTCATACTCCTCACAAAACTACTTTGAGGTAAATGTCACATTTAATGAAACCTATCCGGACACCTGTATTATAGAGATTAATAATGGTTCAGCAGCCAACTATACAATGACCATTAATAAAACTGGAAAATGGTGCTATTTTAATGCAACAGCCCAGGCAGACGCAACAATTACATATGTTATCTACATAAATGATACATCAGGTAATCTGGCATCAAATGGAACATATTATATAACATTGGACACCACCGCACCCGGACTTTCAAGCTGGAACTACAGCTTTGTTACAAAGCAGCTAATACTCGTATTTAACGAAACAATGTATGCAGGCACCCTTAATCTATCAAGATTTAATATAACATACAATGACGGCAGCGTGCCCAGCGCACTGAATAACCTGGCTGCCAATGGTGCAGTGATAAACAGCACAGCCAACTCAACAACGATTTATGTGAACTTCACAGGTGTGCAGGATGCAGCAATGAGACAGCTAAAGGCAGCAGCAGAAGGCCAGATTGATATGGCTGCCGGGGCAATCACAGACCTGGCAGGAAATGATGTTGCAGCTGCAACAAACCTCAATTATACTGGCTACAACACATATACAATAAGAAGGCCTGACAGCTACACTGACTCATGGTCAGCAGGATGGCATGATTTCTGGTTATCCTATCAGATATTGCAGACGGTAAGCTCATTAAACAGCAATTATGCAGTGTCAAATGTTCTATCCTCAATTGCAAACAAATACACCATAGTTTATGCATGGGATGGTTCAAGCTGGACATCCTATGTTCCGGGCTCCACAAACACGCTCACAGCGTTTAATGTAAGCGGAGACCCACATTACTACATAAGGATGAATGCAACAGGATCCATAGAGATTGCCTGATCACTATTTAAAGCAGTGATAATATGAAAGAGAAAACAATACTGAATTTTTTGTGCATTTTCTTGATTTTTTTAGTTCCCAATGTTCTGGCCCAGAACCAGCCGCCTGTGTGCAGATGGGATGGCTATATTACAATTGATGGATCGCTTACAAGCGATACTAACATTGTTTTGCAGTCATACACAAACGGAACATTAAACTCATATAATGGCACTGTTTTTTCGAACGGATTCTACAACATCCATGTTCCAGGAAATGATGGAGACAATATAACATTCAAAATCTATGGGGTTAGTGTTAATGAGGGAGCTCAGACATGGAACTGCAGTGCCCCGGGATATCATACAATGAACCTCAGCATGAACAGAACAGCAGACGGCACTTCATGCACCTTTGATGGCGGCTGCTCAGGTGGCTACTGCGTGCATAATTACTGCAGAAGCGCATCAACATACTGTGGTGATGGATACTGTGATACAGGCGAGAATACCGCAAACTGTGCTGCTGACTGCGGGACCACAGTAACCGGTGGAGCTGCTGCCGAAGAAGAAGAGGAAGAGGAAACAGCAGTAACAGACACACAAACAATAGAAGATATTATTGAGGGCATAACAGCAGAAGACCTTGGAATGACAGGCACACTCACAGCAGATGATGTTGATGTTTTTCAGGTTGGTGATGAAATAGTTACAACAGCAACACCCACAGCTGATATTATAGATGCTGCAAAAGAAACAGCCACAACAGAGGATTCAATGGCTGTTCTGGAACAAATAGAAAATGCATTTAATGAAGGCAAATCAGTTTCCGTTGCTGTTTCCATGAGCGTTTACAAGGTTACAAGCAAGGAAACAGAGCAATCCATGTATGTTTCAAAGATAACGCTTACACTAACAGCAGAAACCGATATGGAGGATGTTGTAATAGTAGAGGTTATACCAAAGAGTGTTGCTTCCAACATATCAGAGCTTGTATTCCTGGGGGAACAGCCAGCAGTTCTCCAGTCAGATCCTGTTGTGCAATGGTCATTTGCATCAGTAAGCAGGGATGAAACAAAAGAAATGAGTTACATGGTAAAAAGCAAATTAACAGGGATAGAAACCACAACGCTTGCCATGGCAGGCGATATAACAGAACCCATGATGATTTGTACACCAGGAGAAAAAAGATGCATGAACAATGAGATCCAGCAATGCCTCAGCGACGGAAAAACATGGGCTGCAATAGAAATATGTGAATACGGCTGCAACAGCACAACATTAACCTGCAACACAGCACCAGGAATTGCTGCTGCTGATTATACAATTGTTTACATTGTAATAACTGTTGTTATAGTTATAATAATTATAGCAGGATTTATGCTTGCAAAAAGAAAGCAATGAGCCGCTTTAGCTTATGCTGAACCAGAAAACCATTATTTCAAACAGCGGATGTATGGCTTTGGTTCAGCAGCTGTTGCCTCGCCAAGAAAACCGCCGACTTTAGTGGGCGGATATACGGAGGCAACATTATTTTTATATAAAAACATTTTATTATAAACATGCTCCTATCAGACAAAACCCTGAAAAAAATAAGGCATTCAAAAGCAAAAAAGCTCTTAATCCAGATACCTGAGGGGCTGAAAACCAGAGTCCTGGATATAGCATCAGAGCTTGAAGCCATGGGAACAGAAGCAATTATATACTGCGAGCCCTGTTTTGGCGCCTGCGATTTGAGAGATAATGAAGCCAGGATGCTGGGTTGTGATTTAATTCTTCATATAGGACATTCAGGTATGAACCTGAAAACAAAAACACCTGTTATATATGAGGAATACAGAACTGATTTTAACCCTCTGCCAATTCTCAGAAGGCATCTTGGCAGGCTAAAGCAGTACAAGAACATATGCCTTGTGACCAGCCTGCAGTATATTTCCGCACTGGAAAAGGCAGGGCAGTTCCTTGAGGCAAATGGAAAAAGAATATATCTGAAAAAACCGAAATCAGCAAGATATCCGGGCCAGGTCCTGGGCTGTGATTACTCAGCAGCTCTGCCGCTTGAAAAGGATGTTGACTGCTTTCTTTTTATATGTTCAGGAAGATTCCATGCACTGGGGCTTGCTGTAAAGACAAACAAACCGGTTCTGCTGCTGGATATAGAAACAGGCAGATTTGAAAGCATGGAAAATGAAAGGGAAAGAGCAGAAAGAATAAGATTTGCCCGCATCGAAAAGGCAAAGTCATGCAAAAATTTTGGAATTCTTGTTTCCACAAAGCCGGGGCAGCTGAATCTGAGGCAGGCAGAAAGAGCAAAATCAATGCTCGAAAAGAAGGGAAAGAATGCATGGATACTGGCATTTGATGAGATAAAGCCTGAAAAGATAATGGGCATGAAGCTTGAATGCCTTGTGAACTTTGCATGCCCCAGAATCTGGGAAGATTCGGAATTGTTTAAAATAACTGTTCTGAATCCGGAGGATATAAAGAAGATATGATTATATTTACCTCTTCGCTTCATTTTTAACGAAATTTATTATTCTCTGGGCAACATTTATATCAGTTGCCTTTTCTATTCCCTCTATACCGGGATTGATGTTAACCTCTATTACCTTCAGCCCATCCTTTGATTCCAGCATATCAATCGCGCATATCTTTGATTTTACTGCCTCAGCAGATTTGAAAACAATTTCTTCCATATCTTCTGACAGCTTGAAAACGCTTGCCCTTCCCCCGGAATGTATGTTTGCCCTTTTTTCCCCCTCTGCTGCCACCCTCTTATATGATGCTATAATTTCATTGCCTGCAACAATACCTCTTATATCCTCCCCGGGATTTTTAACAAAACTCTCAAGCAAAACTTCCTGTTCCAGTCCTTTCATTGTGTCAATGGTTGTTTCAGCAGCCTCTCTGCTTTCCATAACCATTACACCATGCCCCCCAAAACTTGAAAGCAGCTTTATCATAAGCGGAAGCTTCATTTTTTTCATTATCTCCTTTGCAGACTTTTTTGAACCTGTTAAATATGTTTCCGGAACAGGGATGCCCTTACTGGCAAGCTGCTCCAATGTCAAAAATTTGTTATGTGCAAGCAGAATGGTTTCTGCCAGATATGGCTTTTTAACATCCAATAAATCCAGAAAACGCATTACAGGATAACCAACAACAGCCCTTTTGGAATCTATTCTTGGGAGTATGTAATCAAACTGCTTAAGGCTTTTTCTGTTAAAAACAGCATCCAGCCCGTTTTTTATGCTTAGCTTAACATCTGCAATGGGAACAAGCTCAACATTTTTGAATTCCTTCTTTGCCTCTTCCAAAAGCCTTTTGGTTGTATATCCAATAACATCCTCGCTTGGCCCCAGTATGCACAGCTTCATATCAACCTCCTTATAAAATTATTTTAAGTTATAATTAAATGCCATATTTAATTTCTTCCCTTTCCTTTTGTGCTTCTATCATGCTGCTGACCTTTTCCATGTCATTCTTAACCTCGCCGCAAAGCTTTGCCTTTACAATTCTGCTGAGTTTTTCCTCTTCAAGAACCCTTAAATTGTTTTCTATTGAATCAAGCTCTTCCAGAATTTTTGTCCTTTCCTGCCTTTTAAGCTTTAGCGCAGCCTCCCTCATCCTGTCCCATTTTTTTCTAAGCCTTCTTATTCTCCAGTTATACCCGAAAATCATTCTTAAAAAATCCATACCTATTTATATTATGTTGAATCAATTAATAACCTATATCTGCTCTCTAACAGTGCCTGAAATCGGACGGCAGCATTATCATTTTTGAACTGGGAGGTGGCATTATGCTTTATGAAAAAATTGAAGACATTCCTGTGAATCTCAGGGGCAGGGTGGCAATAAAGCTCCATATGGGCGACAAGGGCAATACAACGCATATATCCCCTCAAGATGTCAGGATAATAGTTGAGAAGATAAAATCCAATGGAGGCAGGCCGTTTCTTTTTGACACAACAACGCTCTATCCAAGGGACAGGTTTACCAGAGAAGGCTATATTAAGATTGCCAGGGAAAACGGTTTTGGCGAATTTGAGGTTGTGATAGGAAGCGATGATGACTG
>JAFCEK010000023.1 GCA_017609225.1 Candidatus Aenigmatarchaeota archaeon
GTGTTCCATAAGACTGGAGTATTACATGCTGCTTGGAAGCAGAATCATCCCTTATGCGCCCGATAAAACGGTTCAAATGGTACTGAACTGAACGGGCGTTTGGTGTTGAAATAATAAATATCCCATCATCTTTCAGATTATTTTTTATGTTTTCTATAAACTGATGTTGATTTTCAATATGCTCTATTATTTCACCTGCATGCACAACATCAAATTTTCCTATCCTAAAAGGCCTTTCAGCATCTGCTTTTACAATTCTGTATTCTCCTGCTGTTTTTTTTGGTATTTTGCCTGTGTTTTTATCTATGCCACATACGCTTTTTGCCAACCTTTTTATTTTGTTGTGAAGCCATTCTTTTCTTCCAAATTCATAGACAGCTCCAAGACAGCCTATATCAAGGACACTCTTACCTTTAACCAATGGCTTTATTACTTCCCACCTGTCTCTTTTTAATATTCCCATCCAAACACCACATAATATTATTATGGGATTATTTATAGATTGTTTTAAAAATTTAATGTTTTGATAAATGACCAATAATTTAAATTATAGCTGAAAAGGTTTTAGATGAATTTCTTTATTATCTTTCTAAGAAATCCTGATTTTATCCCTATTCTGCCTTCAATTATTTTGAGTATTGCAATATCATTTTCGTCAAGTCCTTTCATGAGAAGTGTCAGGAAGCTATAAAGCAGGAGAAATATTATTAGAAGCGGTATATACAGATGTACAAAATTTGTAAAGAACAGTCTTGGAACGAAATTTACAACAAGAACTGAAAGTATCAGTGCAAATATTGATTTTAGTATATCAAACGAGAATGGACTTGTTTTTGTAAGTTTCCATGAAATTAAGAAATAAAGACAGAATCCAACAATATATGTTATTGCACTTGCAATAGCTGCACCCACTGTACCATATATAGGTATTAGCATCCAGTTCAGGAAAAAATTAACAAGAGCTGAAAATGTTATTATAACAGAGATTATCTTTGTTTTTTTGAGCACGCTTAAAATATTAGAAAAGAAAATACTAAGACTCATGACAAAGATTGCTATGGAAAGGAAAACCAATGTCAGATAACCTGGTAGATATTCTGGCCCAAAAATGAAATTCATAATCTGTGATGGAAAAAACACAAAAACACCAAACAATGGTATATTCAGATAAACAACCCATTTGAAAACTGTTTTATATACACCTTTCCATCTCTTTTTTTTGCTATATAATTCTGTTATTACAGGCAAGAATAATGTAAGAAGTGCGCCGGGAACTGCTCCCAGTATTTGCGCTATTGTAAGGGATGCATTGTAAATTCCCACATCCACCATAGTTTTGAAGAAACCCAGCATCAATGTATCAACAGAACTTATTATGAATCCTGCAATGCCTGCCAGTACCAAGGGAATGGAGAATGATAAAAGTTCTCTGTTTATATAGATTGGCTTGATTTTTGAAGTAACAACACCGAAAATGTGTTTTTTTTCAAAAAAATACACGCCTAAGAAAAATGTAAGGATCATTGCAAGAGAATAAGACCATGCAATTCCATAAACACCAAGTCCCATTATGCCAAAAACAATAACAAAAATTATTTTTGCCACATTAGAAAATATATGTTCGGAATATACCTGATATTTTACTTTCTTGAATCCTACAAATAAAAAATTTATTATATAAAACAAACATACTGCAGGAAGCGACAAGGCAATAATTTGCATAACATGTGATAATGATGCATTATGAAATGCCATAATCGCTATTTGTTCCGAAAATATCAGAAGTATAAGCGAAAAGAAAACTGATACAAAACTCACTATTTTAAGCGAAAATTTTATTGAACCCAGAATCCTTCTTTTGTCATTTTTTGCATTGTAAAACGGTACGAATCTCACGAGTCCTGAATGGAGGCCGAGCCTTGCAAACATGGCAAAAAGGCCCACAACAACCAATGCAAGCGTGAACAGACCATAATCTGCTGCACCGAAATATCTTGCTATAAACACTTTATATATCCATGTAAGAAGCTTGGATGCAATAAGTCCTGAAAAAACAAGACCCGCCCCCTTTACTATATGCTCCAGGGGTTGCACATCCTCATTTTCTGTCATTTTAAACCTCGCTTATTTCCTTAGCAGCTCTTCAAAGATTTTTTTCAGTTTTTTATTTCTGTGTTTTATTGAAAATTTACCTTTTTCAACTGCCTTCCTACCCTCTTTTCCAAATCTTATTCTTTCCTGCCTGTTTTCAAGAAGTCTTGTCATATGGTTTTCAAGCCCCCTTTCAAGAAGCTTTGGAGGGTGTTTTTTCACATAATCATAGAGATGCTGCGTTGAAGGGAAGGCAAACATGTATTTTTTGTTATACATTTGAATTTCTGTATCAACCAGAAGTCCTGTTTTTTCATGTTCAACTATTTCCGGTACTGCATATATCCTTGTTGCTATTACGGGAAGGGATGCTGCCATTGCCTCGAGAAATGCGAATCCAAAACAATCAAACAGCGTAGGCAAAACAAAAACATCTGATTTTCTGTATAATTGCAGTACCTGTCTCCTTGGTATGGGAGCTTCAATGAAGCATATGTCCTTATTTGCTTCAAATTTCTTCCTTATTTCTACTGGCGTATTTGAGATGAACACAAGCTTGGCGTCGTATTTTTTTGAGATTTTATCAAATGCTTTTATGGTTTCAAGGCCTGCCTTGCCATAAAAATTTCTGTTAACATAAAGGAATGTACATGTGTGACTCCTTTTTTTCCTTTCATCCGTTTTTTCAATATGCATTGCCGGATAAACAACCTCTAATTTTTCATCAATTTCATGTGTGCCAAAAAGGTTCTGAATGGATTTTTTGGCTGCAATGCTCCATGGAAGTATTTTGCAATTATGCCTTTTTATAAAATTGACCGTATTCCTTTTTTTTCTTTCTATGTTTTTTGCCCAAGGTTTAAAACCAATCAGGGCATAGCCCTGCTCTGTATCCGTAACCCAGGGTTTTTTTGAGTTGACCATAACCCCACCAACAGAAAATATCAGATCCTCTCTTGCATGTATTGGTATGGCATTAACATTTCCTTTAAGAGTGCTGTAAATACTAAAGAGTATTTTTTTAAGCTTGTATTTTTTTGTATGTGTTGTTCCCATTACACCTCTGTAGAAGTCATGGGCTATGTATCTTACACCTGAAGGTGGATAATTAAAGATTTCATCATAGTAGGGGTGTCTTCCCTTCCGAAAATAAACTGTTATCATATTATCAGTACAGATTTTTTAGATACCAATGAATGGATTTTTTTATGCCAATGGCAAAATCTGTTTTTGGTTTGTAACCAAGTATTTGTTTTGCCTTTGTTATATCAACTACACATTTCAGGACTTCACCTGTCCTGTTTTCCTTGATAATGATTTTGTTTTTGCCTTTCATCATTTTTTTTATTAATCCTGCTGCATCCAGTATTTTTACAGCATTTCCGGAGGCTATATTAAATGTGTTGTTTTTTGCATACTCAAATTTCTGTATGCACAGCAAAATGCCTGATACGCTGTCATCTATATATGTGAAATCCAGTGTTTTTTCTTTTCCAAAAACAATCAAATTGTTGTTTTCTTTTGTTTGCCTTATGAAAAGCGGGATAACCCTGTCACTTTCATCGTACATGCCATACACATTTGAAAATCTTATTATTACAAAATTTGTGCCATAGCATTTTTTGTATGATTGTACAAGTGCTTCTCCAGCAAGTTTTGTGGCTGCATATGGACTTTCACAGCTGTTCAGGTTTATATCATTTTCTTTATGAACAGTTCTTTTTGTGTTACCATAAATCTCCCTGCTTGAGGCAAATATAAATTTTCTTATGTTGTTTTTTCTGCAAAACTCCAGGATGTTGAATGTTGTTTCAATATTTTCTTTCGCCATCTCGGGATTAATACACAGATTGTAAACCCTTGCATTTGCAGCCAGATGTATAACCATGTCAAAATCCCTTGGAAGCTTTTCTGTAAATTTTTTGTCTTGTAAGTTCCCTGTTATTGTTATTTCATTTACTTTTTCATTCCATCTGTTGGGTTTTTTGTCTATTCCTGTAACATTAAATCCATTTTCAATTAATTTTTCGCATAATCTTGTTCCTATTGTTCCGCTGCTTCCAGTGACAAGTATTTTCATATGAATCACATCAATTCATTTAATTTATATGGTTTTCTTTTACATCCAAGTTCTATAAAGGATTTGTGCCATATCTGAAACATCATAAGGTTCCATAGCTGCCTTGTTTTTTTCATGTTTTCAAGTTTCAGGAGTTTTTCTATATATTTTTGGTTGAACATCCCCAGCTTTTTTGTTTCCGTCTCAGTCAGAAGGCCTTCTGCTATGTCTATCATGCCTTTTTCAAACCATTCCTTTATGGGAACATCAAAACCATGCTTTGGCCTTGTAATTATTTTTTTTGGCAGCATACTACCTGCTGCCTTTTTCAAAACATATTTTTCCTTGAAGTTTTTCAGCTGCAGTCTTCCTGGTATTTTCGCATTGAATTCAGCCAGTACATGATCAAGGTAGGGCACCCTTGCCTCTATTGAACATGCCATTGTCATTTTGTCTGTTTTCATTAGGAAATAGTTGGGTAATAACCTTTCAAAATCCAGTTTCATAAGTTTTGAGGCAATGTTTGTTTCATTTAAATTTGTCAGTATTCTGTTGATTTCTGGTATGTTGAATGCTTTGGTGTTTGCATTGTACAATCTGTCCTTTTCTCTTTCATTGAAATTGTTCATATAGTTGTAAAATGTTTTTAAAGGGTCTTTTGATAGTGTTGCGAACCTTATTCCTCTTATTGTTCTAAACTTGGCTGGCAGCATTTTAAGTATTTTTGCTGCAAATCCTGGGGTATATTTGTAGTAAAGGCGGTTGGCATACATTATCTTGTGTATATTGTATCCTGCAAACTGCTCATCTGCACCATCTCCTGTTAGAACCACTTTTATCCTTTTTTTTCTTACAAGTTCTGAAACTTTGTAAACAGGAAGTAGTGCAGGGTCTGTTGGTGGCTCCTCAATATGCCATGCTATTTTTGGGAGTATGTCATGCTCCGGTCCAATTATTATTTCATTATGATCTGTTTCAAAATAGTCGGAAACAAATCTTGCATATTCAAGTTCATCATATCCTTTTACATCAAAACCAACAGAAAATGTTTTTACTGGTTTGTCTGTAAACCCTTTCATTATACTCAAAATATAGCTTGAATCTATTCCTCCTGAAAGAAGCAAACCCACAGGAACATCTGAAATCATGTGTAGTTTTATACTTTCTCTCAGTTTTTTCTTCAGGTTTTCAATAAAATAACTTTCCCTTTCTTTTATTATTTCTGAACCGAGTTCCCAGTATCTTTTTATTGTTTTTCTGCCATTTTCAAGGACCAGTATGCTTCCCTGGGGAAGTTTTTTTATTCCCCTGAAAAGTGTGTTATGCCCTGAAACATAACCAAACATCAGAAATTCATTCATGGATGCCTTTCTTATCTCTGCTTCTATTCCTGGATACTGAAAAATTGATTTTATCTCTGATGCAAAAACAAGGTTGTTGTTTTGCCATGTATAATAAAGTGGTTTTATTCCAACCCTGTCTCTCACGAGCAACAGTTTTTTTCTTTTTTTGTCTATAAGAGCGAATGCAAACATTCCTCTTAGTTTTTTTACAAAACTGTTTCCATATTCTTCATAAAGGTGTATTATGGTTTCACTGTCTGATTTTGTCTGAAATCTGTGTCCCTGCTTTTCAAGCTTTTTTCTGAGTTCAATATAATTGTAAATCTCACCATTAAAAATCAGCCATACGGTTTCATCTTCGTTATGCATGGGCTGGTTTCCTGTTTTCAGGTCAATTATGCTCAGCCTTCTGTGACCAAGAAAAATATTTTTGTCAATATATATGCCAGAGCTGTCCGGGCCTCTGTGGGATATTGCATCCATCATTCTTTTCAGTGTTTTTTTGTCACCCTCGCCAAGAACTCCACATATTCCACACATAGTTATCTTTTACTGTTTCTTTATCCATTCAATCTCTTTTTTCAGTCCTTCTTCTATTTTCATAGTTGGTTTATAATCCAGAATGTTTTTTGCCTTTCTTATATCTGCCAGTGTATGTTTCACATCTCCCATCTGCTTCTTTACATATTCTGTTTTTGCTTTTTTTCCTATAAGCTTTTCCAGCAAACAAATAATTTCTGCAAGACTTGTTCTGATGCCACCGCCAATATTGAAAACCTCGCCCGAAATGCTGCTTTCTGCTGCGGAAATTGTTGCATTCACAATATCCGAGATATATGTAAAATCTCTTGTCTGGTTCCCATCACCATACATTGTTATTTTTTTATTCTCAAGTATTGCCTTTATGAATCTGTGAAATGCCATATCAGGTCTTTGCCTTTCCCCGTAAACTGTAAAGTATCTCAAAGAGATTGTAGGCAGATTAAAGTTTTTCCAATACAGATAGCAGAGGTATTCCCCCGCAAGTTTGGAAACCCCATAAGGAGAAACGGGTTTTGGTTTGTCTGTTTCCTTCATTGGCAGTGTATTCACATCACCATAAACTGAAGATGAACTCGCATAAACAAATTTTTTGATTTCCGAGTTTTTCGCTGCTTCCAGAAGCTTTTGTGTTGCAAGAATGTTGTTGTCTACATATATCCTGAAGCTCTGCCCCCAGCTTGCCCTGACGCCTGCCTGTGCCGCCTCATGGATTATGCAGTTTATATTTTTTAGCAAATCCTTCAGGTCGAGTTTAAGTATATTGCCTTCAATAAACCTGAAATTCTGTTTTTTTGTCAGATTTGCTATGTTTTTTTCCTTTATTTTTCTGGGATAGTAATCAGTAAAACAGTCAATGCCAATAACTTCATCTCCTTTTTTTACAAGGGCCTCTGAAACATGCGAACCTATAAAGCCCGCGCATCCTGTTACCAGAACCTTCATCATATCAATCTGTTTTTCTGTATGTTAAAAAACATACAAATATTCCTGTAAGCTGTGCCAGCTGTTTTATTGTATGTATAAAGGGGAACAATATAATGGTTTTCCCAGATGTTACCCTGATTCCTATGCAAAGATATGTAAAAAACAGTAGAAGAATCTGCAAAACTGCAATAAAAAGAAATGCTATATTCAGTAGGGAAAGCAGAAGAAATGCTATAAGCATGGGAATGTAAACCATTCTTGCAAAGAAGCCCGGACCACGGATTTCCCTGTGTTTCAGATAAGGCTTTGGATAGTTCTTGCCATAATTATACCATCTTTTAAGCAGGGCCTTCATGGATGTTGGATGATAATGCCTTACAAAAAGGGTGCGGCTGTATAGCAGCATATATCCTTTTTTTATAAGTCTGAAATTAAATTCTGGGTCTTCTGCTGTTATCAGCGACTCATTGAATTTTTGGTTCCCAAGCGCTGACCTTTTAAATAATACATTCATTGTTGCAAGGGATGTAACATATCTGTCTTTAACAGTTTTTGGTTTGCCAAAAAGAAGGCCATCTAGGGATTTGGTTATATGGTTCTTTTCAACGCTTATGCCTGGTCCCCCTACACCTGCTATTTTTCTGTTTTTTTCAAGCTTTTTTACTGCCCTTCCCAGCCATTTTTTTGGCAGCACAACATCTGCATCTATAAATGCAACGAGATTTCCCTTTGCTTTTTCTAGGCCTCTGTTTCTGGCAGCTGCGGGGCCTCTTTTTCTTTCTACAATAACCCTTGCACCATGTTTTTCTGCTATCAGCTGTGTTTTGTCCCGGGAGCCACCATCAACTAGGATTATTTCCTTTCTGTATTTCTGCTTTTTTATTGATTCCAGGCACATACCTATTGTTTTTTCTGAGTTATATGCAGGTATCACAAAGGAAACAAAATATTTCATTTATTTAACCTCCTCTTTGCTGTTTTTGTTAAAAATTTTATTTGCCTTTCTATGTTCTTTTCAAGGCTATGGTATTTCAGCATTTTTTTTCTTGCATTTCTTCCCAGCACCTTTGCTTTTTCAGAATTTTTCATAAGATAAACTATCTTTTCTGCCAGTGCCTGCGGGTTTTTTGGTTCTACAAGTATGCCGCATGTGCTGTCAAGATAATCAGGAACACCTCCAACATTTGTAGCAATACATGGCTTTCCCATTGTCATTGCCTCCATCAGCGAGCGTGGAGAAGGGTCATATGCTGATGAGAGAACAAATATCTCAGAGCTTTTGAGAAGGTATGGTATGTTTTTTGTAAATCCCATAAAATGAACATTGCTGTCAGCAAGTTTTTTGCATTTCTTTTCCAGTTCGCCTTCCCCACATATTATCAGGGAAAGGTCCGGTATTTTCTTTTTTGCAATTCTGTATGCCTTTATCAGAGTCAGCGGGTCTTTCATTCTGACGAGTCTACCTGAAAATATAATGCTGTGCCTTTTTGTTTTTGCCCTGATTTTTTCGGGATTGAATTTTTCTGTTATTATTCCCTTTTTTATGTCAAGTATTTTGTCATTGTTTCCAACAAATCTTTTTATTTCATTGCTTGAAACTATTGTATAATCCATGAAGTTAAGCAGAAACTTTTCCCATGCCTTTACAAGAAATGATACAATGTTATTTTTGACAAGTTTTTTTATGATTGATATGTGCCTGTCATAGGCATATGATGTATACCAGAGGTAATTATAGTTCAGAAAAACAACCGTATTTGTTAGTTTATTCAGCAGGAAACATACCGGAAGCGCAGGACCGCCTTCAAGATACACAATATCTATTTTGTTTTTTTTCACATGATAGAGCAGAAACAGCCAGCCAAAGAACAGGTATATTATCCTGCTGTACATTCTTATATGTATGCAGTTTTTTGGAAGTATTGGACTGAAATCCCTTGAATCATGTGTAAACACAAAAATCCTTTCAAAATGCATGGAATATTTCTTTATAACAAATGACTCGGAAAGCCTTTGGAGATCTCCGCTGAGTTTTTTTGATATTCCTTCAAAGGAGCCATGCAAACTCAGAACTATGGCTGCATTCATTCTAATCACCCAGTCCTGCTTTAAGATATTCTATTGTTTTTCTGATTCCGATTTCAAGGCTATATTTCGGTTCATAACCCAGTATTTTTCCTGCCTTTGTTATATCAGCAAGAGAGTGTTTTATATCGCCTTTTCTTGTGTCTTTGTAAAGAGGTTTCATGTGCCTGCCAAAAATAAGATTTAAAATACTGAACAGCTCATTTACAGATGTTGCCCTGCCTGTGCCTATATTAAACACATCTCCATCTGCTTTTTTCATTTTTATTGCAAGTGTGTTTGCCTGAACAACATCTGATACAAAAACAAAATCCCTTGTTTGCTCTCCTGTTCCATATATTACTGGTTGCTGGTTTTTCAGAAAGGCAGTTATGAATTTTGGTATTACTGCAGCATATTCTGATTCGGGGTTCTGGCCAGGACCGTAAACATTAAAGTATCTCAGGCATACTGTTTCAAGGCCGTACAACCTGTAAAACAATCTGCAATATTTTTCTCCTGTTGTTTTTGTCAGGGCATATGGGGACAATATATCAATATCGCTGCTTTCCTTTTTTGGATTTTCAGGCAGATTGCCGTAAACAGCGCAGGAAGATGCAAATATAACCCTTTTAACAGCAGAATCTCTTGATGCCAGTAGTATATTCAGTGTTCCTTTAATATTTATGCTGTTTGTTTTTGTGGGGTTTTTTATTGAAGCTGAAACAGAGGTTAATGCTGCCTCATGAAAAATGTAATCCATTCCTTCTGTTGATTTTTTTACTGTTTTCAAATCTGTAATATCTCCCTTTATTATTTCTATCCTGTTTTTGATATGTTCAACATTTTTCATATTTCCTGTTGTGAAGTTGTCGAGAATTCTTATGTTATGGTCTTTTTTTAGCAGTTCCTCTGCAATGTTTGAGCCTATGAATCCTGCTCCGCCTGTTACAAGTATGTTTGCCATATCATACCTTTGATATCACGCTTTTATATGCCTTTATATAATCATCAATAATCCTGTTCCATTCATATTTTTTAGCATCTTTTCTTGCGTTTTTTCCCAGAGCGCTGAGCCTGCGGAAGTTTTTGTATGCAAACTCCATTTTTTTATATAAGTCATCCGCGTTTGGCTTTGTTTTTATGCCTGTGACCATGTCCTTTATATATTCCAGACTTGTTATTATGAGTTTCCCTGTTGCCATTGCCTCCAGCAGGGCTACCGGTTGTCCCTTCTCCCATGAAGGCAGAAGAAATACATCTGTTTTTGAAAGCCATTCACTGCTTTTTACCCATCCCAGAAACTTTATCCTTTTCTGCAATCTGTTTTTCTTTATGAAATCCAAAACATGGTTTTTCATGTCCCCGTCGCCTGCTATGAAAAGCGTTGTATCTTTGTGTTTTTCCTGGAGCTTTTTGTATGCCTGAAGCATATATTTTATGCCTTTGACCTCCTCAAGCCTTCCAAGAAACAGAAATCTTGTTTCTTTCCATGTTTTTTTTCTCAAAGGAAAATCCTGCATATCAATTCCGTTTGCAAGCAGAATGCTATGAAAATTTTTCTTTGCTGTCAGTTCTTTCCTTGCTGCACTGCTTACAAATATGGTTTTCTTTGCAGTTACTACAGAACGCATTTCAAACATCTTCAAAATTTCCTTTATAGGAGAGCTCCATGTTGTAACTGTTCCATGCGGCGTGAAAACCATTGGTACGCCTGTTGCTTTTGAAAGTATTGAACCAAAAAGGCCTGCAACAGGCCCATGGCAGTGTATGATATCAATTTTGTTTTCCTTTATTAGCTTTTCTGCCTTTATCATACCAAATGCATTAAATGTAAATGCCCTGAGAAACTTGTTGTATATAAACTTTGTTCTGTAAACAGATATCCTCCCCTTCTTTTCTGTTTTTTTCTGGCCCGGAAACAGTCTTGTTATAATAAATACATTATTTCCTCTTTTTGCAAGGTATTTTGCCAGTTTTTCCACATGGATTTCTATTCCACCTCCCGGCTTTTTGTCATATCCTCCGCTGCTTCCAAACGGATATTCCTTGGAACCCAATAGCAGTATTTTCATTTTATTCACTAACAGCGAAAGGAATAAAAACCTTTTCCCAATTCTTTACATAGTTCAGGTAATTAATTAGCCGTATTCACGCCATGAGTATTTGCATTCAGGCTTTTACGGACGTTGGCAACATGTCACAAAGCCTGAAGGTAAAATATATATATTTTCAAATTAGCCGTATTCACGCCATGAGTATTTGCATTTTGTGCATCTTAAAAACAGGGTTGGCGCCTCATCTATAGATCTTGTCTGCTGAAGCCACCAGTGTGCCTCTTTGTTGTTGCATTTTGGGCAGACCGCCTTTGTTTTTGGAAGCGCCTCCTCATTTTTTTCTATTATTATAACATCATCCAGCGGTTTTTTGTTAAGCGTTTCTGATATTTCCAGGGGTTTGTATTTTGCCAGCTTGAAACCGCATTTTTTGCAGACAAGGTATACCTTGTTCTTGCTTTTTTTCGTTACAAGCACTGAGCCGCATTTTTCGCAAAAGTTCATAATTTCTCACCGCATGTTTAATTTAAATCCATGGCTTTTATTTATTCCCTTTCTGTTTTTTTGCACTGTAAAATACCCTATACCCAAAACCACAGCTACAAGGGCGATCCAGTAAATGTTTGGAATAATATAATCTGTCATTCCTATCTTTATCCAGCCCATATAAGGCATTATCATAATTTCTTTTCCTTATATTTGGCTTGGTTTTATGCTCTTTTCAAAATCCAAGTGTCCCGGGTTTGCATCTCCCTTTTTTGTGACTGTTCCATCGCTG
>JAFCEK010000073.1 GCA_017609225.1 Candidatus Aenigmatarchaeota archaeon
GATTGATGGCAAATTTGAAGTATCCAAGGAAACAATCAATACCCTTCAGGAAAGGATTTCAGCCCAGTCTGAAGCCATAGGTGAGCTTAGAAGGATGCTTCTGGATGTAGAAGGGATATATTCCAAACTGGATGCTGATTTTGAAAAGATTGGCATGTCAGTTAAACGAATCGAGCCAAACGAGATTGCCAAAAAGTTTGAAAATTTTAAGGGCAAACTTGAACTCAATAATGCTAAAATGGAAAAAATATATACAAGTGTACTTAATCTGAGCAGGAGACTGAAAGGCTTGGAGGACAAGTTTTCAATGATAAAGGGATTCGAAAATCTGATTGACATTGTTGAAAATATTAACCAAAAAGCAAATAAGTTAAAGGAAAATAAGAGATATGTGGAGAGACTAGCTGGCAAGGTTGAAACAATATTTTCCGAAATAACAAAAATGATTTCTGAAATTAACAATGAAAGAAAAACAATAAAGAAAGTTGATGACCTTTCTACGGAAACAGTGAAAGAACTGGACAAGCTTAAGCTACTGTTTAATCAGGAGGCCATCAAAAAGAAAGATATAGATGAGCTTAAAAAATCACTTATGAATGAGGTTAAAGCAGTCAGCCCGGAAGAATTCAATGCCCTTAAAAAAAGGATTGAAGTTACCGAATTTCAACCAAAAGGCATTGATGAACTGGAAAAAGAAAAACATAAGATAAAAAGACTGCTCGAAATGTTTGAAAATAAATACAGCAAAGGTGGATTGAGTAGAAAGAGCTTTGAAGAAATCAAAAGAGTGAACAACAACAGACTCAGAAACATAGAACATATTCTGGATTTTCTGGGAAAAAATATGTTGCATAACAAAATTCAGAAACAAAACAAAAAAATAGAAGAGCTGGCATACCTCATAAGGATACTCCCCCAAAAACTGAAGCCCATACAAAAATTCACCGAAGAAGAGAAAATCAAACGCTTAGAGAACAGAATTAACGGGCTGAAAGATACAGCTGACAGGCTTGATGCAATCGAATCAAAATTTGATGATATGAAAGGGGAGATTAAAGGCAAGAAGAAAGAAAAAGAGCCTGCCAAATTAAAATTCATGTCAAAAAGGATTGAAGAGCTGGAATCCGCAGTTGAATCTATAAAAGAAAACATGAGTGAAATGAATGAAATCAAGAAAAAAATTGACAAGTATCCTCCGCAGATGACCAGAAAGCTTATCAGCAGAATAAAGCTCCTTAAAAAATGGAAACCCAAAGAAAAGAAGAAGAACACACGAAGAAAAAAACCAAAAATGAGCAGAAAAAGATAAAAGTTGGTTTATTCTTCCTCATGACTTTTCCTTAATTCCTCATATGTTTCTTTTGAAATCATTCCGGATTTGTATTGTTCTTCCAATATTTTCATGAATTCCTCATCGTCGCTTTCTGCTTCTTCATCCCCAGATTCCTCCTTTCCGGGTTTTTTTGTATAGGTTTTTATTATCTTTTTGATAACATTGGATTTTTTGCTCAAGACTATAACTATAAGAACTGCCATAATAACAATGACCGCCATAACCAGTGCAATTATCATAAGCATAAACATTTCCATACCTTCCGGTGTTGTGGTAGGGAATGCCGCAATCGAGAGCAGGTAGCTTACCTTCTCCAGTATGTTGTTTGCCTCTCCCAGTGCATTTGTGGCATCAAGCAGTTCACCACTTTCTAGATAATATTCAGAGCTGTTCAGAAGTTCCTTTGTTTCATTAAGCAGGGATAAGGATTTAGTTATGTTTTTGCCTTCTCCAAGAAGTATCTCAGCTATATCTTCAAGTTCTGATAAAAACTTATATGCCTTTTCTATCTGCGCTTCCAACAGCGCTTCTTTTGATTCATAAACCCGGATTACATAATCCATTTCAGTTTTTGTTTCATTGGCGGTAACATAGATTATTGCTGTATATGTATCAGGTTCCGTGTCTTCAGGGATTTCAAATTTCGTTATCAGGTAATTTATGTCGCCGGGATTTAATACAGAGATTTCCCTGATGACTTCAAACCAATTGGATATCCCCTCAAACTCAGCCGATATATTACTCAATTGATTTTTGCCTGTGTTTTTGATTTCCATAATTGCATACTTTGTTCCGCCCCTCTCCACATCAAGCCTCTCAGGAAAAATATTAAGGACTGAAATTTCATAAGCTGGTGAGACAATAATAACTCCGCCCCCGCCAGGAGCCC
>JAFCEK010000024.1 GCA_017609225.1 Candidatus Aenigmatarchaeota archaeon
CTAACTTTTCTTTTGCATTTTTTGTGAAGGAATCAGCCTTTACATTAAGAGCAAGCTTTATCTTGCCCCCTCCGAGAACCTTATCAAAGCCCAGCCTGCCAAGATCCAGCTCTTTCCTGCCTCCGCAGATTTTTTCCAGCTCGCATACATTTATTGTTTTTGGCTTTCTGGTAATCCCTCTTTTTTTCAGACTTTTGAACCCTCTTTTCCCGAGATGGTCAGGTTTGTGTTTTATTATCCATGTCTTTTTATGCCTCTTTGAGCCCGCAAAGCCTCTCCCTCCTCTTGAACCTGCCCCGCGATGCCTTTTTTTGCTGCCATAACCATGTGTTTTGCTTCCTCTCATTTTCACAGCCTTTTTTCTTTTTGCCATTCTCACACCATCCTTTTCAGAAGCATGTTTATTTTTTCCCCTCTGTAGCCAAGAGAGCCCCCGGGATAGGGCATTCTCACAGACCTGTAACCTCCTGACGGGGGTCCCAGCCTGAACACAGGATCAAGGCCTTTTATCTTTCTGGAATCCTTTTCCTTCAGTATTTTTTTTGCAATCTCCTTTGCCTGCTTCTCTTCTATTTTTTTCCTTTCCATCCTGCCCCTTTTGCTGATTAACACTTCCAGGGATTTGCTGTCAATCTCTCCCCATGTAATATAATCCCCTGCCTTTCTGAGCATTCCCTCGTTTGTAGGATTTTTTGAAACCAGAACGCAGTGATTAACCCTTGTGAGTCTTAGCATTTTTAATGTATCCCTTATATCCTTTCTTACACCAACAGGACCCTTTATCCTGATTACAGCAAAAATTTCTGACATCACAAATCACCCTTTGTGCTGTTGAGGTTTTTTAATGCCTGGAATATTGCAGAAACAAGGTTCTCCTTTGTTGAGGTGCTTCCCTCTGTTTTGACCCAAACATCCTTTATCCCGCTTAATCTCAGTATTTTCTTTGATGCCTCATTTGCAACTATGCCCACACCTTTCGGTGCGGGAAACAGCCTTACAGTTACAGAGCCAACCTTTGCCTCTGTCTTGAGTGGTATTGAATGCTGCTCTCCGCATCCGCATTCCCAGGAGCCGCAACCCTTTCTTACCCTTATAACATTAAGCTTTGCCTGTTCTGTTGCCTTTTCCAGGGCAATTCTGTGTTCCTTTGAAGCAGCCTTTCCAACACCTACAATATTGTTTTCATCACCAACAACAACCATTGCAGTCAGCTTGAACCTCCTGCCTGACTTGTGCATCCTTGCTGTTCTTTTTGTTGCTGTCCTTCTTATTCCCCCGCCTTTTCCCGGGCTGCCTCCGATATATATAACATCATCCTTAAGGTTTGGAACAAGCATATCAACTATTTCCGGCTCAAGAATAACAAGACCTTTCTCAAGGATTTCCTCAAGGGTTTTGTATTTACCGCTAAGCACATCCTTTCCGAGTTTCGTCTTGGGAATCCAACCCAACTCTGTGGTCACATCTTCTTTCATTTTGGTTTCCTGTTCTTCCGGCATTCCTCACCTCTCAGCCCTTGTATCTCCTTCTCTTTTCTATTTTTTCAAGCCTCCTGAGAACCTGGGCTGAATTACTATAGTTACGCTTATAAGTTTTTAAAATGTATTGCCAGCTTTCATTTAAATACTTAAAATGTGCGCTCTTTAGCGCCTCATAAAGCAGGAACAAATCCACTGCCTGGTCCTCAATTCTCTGGCTGCTCTTTCCCAGTCCAAAATCTATGATATACAGCTCATAGTCACTGGTCTGAAAGCCGCTATCCGCTGAATCAGTGCTTT
This sequence comes from Candidatus Aenigmatarchaeota archaeon, assembly GCA_017609225.1. Taxonomy (GTDB): domain Archaea; phylum Aenigmatarchaeota; class Aenigmatarchaeia; order QMZP01; family QMZP01; genus JAFCEK01. The sequence goes on from JAFCEK010000024.1 coordinate 1,779, forward strand.
GTCTTTTGAGAATCATATTGGAAGTGGTTAAATCCCCGTGAATTATTCCTGCAGAGTGCAGTCTGGCAACCGCCTCACCAATCAGCTCATATATCCTAAACCTTTCATTCTTTGGCTTGGTGTTCAGCACATCCTTTACCCTTTCACCCTCAATAAACTCCATAATGAGCCTGCTTTCCTCAATTCTGAAAACCCTTGGCGTAAAAACCATAGCTCTTCTTGCCCTGTCCAGCAGCCTGTGCTCTCCCCTTGTCCTGATTTTTCTAATCCTGGAATCCAGTTCAGGCAGCCTGTAGCCTTTCTTTATCCTGTCCTTGACCAGAACCTTTCTCCCTTCCAGAGAGTCAGCAGAAAGCACGGCCTCTGCACCCCGGGCAATGATTTTTCCAGTCATAAGAACTAATTATTGGCTGAATATATAAACTTCTTTTAAAGAATAATATCTTATAGGGATTTACTATGCCAAAGCAGGAGAGGGATGACACGAAGGGAATAAAGAACAAAAAAGCAGGAGATTTTCCGGAATGGTATGCCGAGATTGTGCAGAAGGCAGGCCTTGCGGATTATGCACCAATAGCAGGATGCATGGTGATAAAGCCGTACGGCTATGCAATATGGGAAAACATAAAGAAATGGTTTGATTCCAGAATAAAGGAAACAGGCCACAGGAATGCATATTTCCCCCTTTTTATTCCTGAAAGCTTCCTTAAAAAGGAGGCAGAGCATTTTTCCGGCTTCACACCTGAAGTGGCTTTTATAGACAAGAAAGAGGAAACAGAAGCAGGAGAGGATAGATATGCATTAAGGCCAACCTCAGAAACCATAATATATGACTCATACTCAAAATGGATTCGCTCATGGAGGGATTTGCCCCTGCTCCTGAACCAGTGGTGCAACATTGTAAGATGGGAAACCAAGGCAACAAAACTGTTTTTAAGAACCAGGGAATTTTTATGGCAGGAAGGACACACAGTGCACAGAACAGAGAAGGAGGCAGACAGGGAGGTCATGTACATCCTTAATCTCTATAAAGAGCTTGCTGAAACGCTGCTTGCGATACCTGTTATTACCGGAAAGAAGACAGAAAATGAGAAGTTTGCCGGAGCGCTTTACACAACATCAATTGAAGCCCTTATGCCTGACGGCAAGGCACTGCAGATGGGCACCAGCCATAATCTGGGCCAGAATTTTTCAAAGCCCTTTAACATAAAATTCAAGGACAGGGATGAAAAGGAAAAATATGCCTGGCAGACAAGTTGGGGCTTTTCCACAAGGCTTATCGGAGCAATAGCAATGGTGCATGGAGATGACAGGGGGCTTGTTCTCCCGCCCAGGATAGCCCCGATACAGATTGTTATAATCCCCATAATCTTTGAAAAGAACAAAAGCAGGGTACTGGCAGAAGGGGAAAAAATAAGAAAAGAACTGGAAGGCGATTTCTCTGTTGAGTTTGACAGAAGAGATGAATATTCCCCCGGCTGGAAATTCAATGAATGGGAAATGCTTGGTGTTCCGCTCAGAATAGAGATAGGGCCTGCTGATATAAAGAAAAAGCAGGCTGTGCTGGTAAGAAGGGATACAGGAGAGAAAAAAACCATAAAAAGAAACCAGCTGAAAAAGGAAGCAGAAAAAATGCTGGAAGCTGTGCAGAAAAACCTTTTCAGAAAGGCAAAGAAATTCCTCACAGACAGCACAGTTTCTGCAAAAACGTTTGAGGAATTCAAAGAGGCAATTGAAAACAAAAAAATGGTTAAGGCAAACTGGTGCGGTGATTCAGGATGTGAGGAGAGCATAAAGGAAGAAACCGCTGCAACCATAAGGGTTATACCTTTCCGGGGGGAGAAAGCAAAAGGCAAGTGCGTACACTGCGCAGCAAAGGCAAAACATGTTGTGTATTTTGCAAGGCAGTATTAACCAAGCAGGGAATAGGGAAATATTTTTAACTTTGCTTTCCAAATGATTTCCATGAACATAAAGGCAATAATATTTGACCTGGATGATACATTGTTTGACTGCACGGGAATGCTGGCTGAAAACGCCAGGAAAAGGGCAGCCAGGGCAATGGTCAGCGCAGGCCTTCCATGCTCTTTTGATGAGGCATACAAAAAAATAAGGAAGATATCCGAGAGGCTGGGCCCGAGGGAAAGCGTGTTTGACAGGCTATGCGAGGAATTTGATATAAAGGGCAGGAAGATGGAAGGCATAGTTAAGGCAGGGCTGGATGCCTACAACAGCGATACCGTTGAGGAGATAAGCCTGTTTGAAGACGTTCCGGAAACCCTTGATATGCTGAAAGAAAAATACAAACTCATTCTTGTTTCCTCTGGCATATACAGCAGGCAGCAGAAAAAAATAGACATGCTTGGGCTGAGAAAATGGTTTGATATGATTGTGATACATGATATTGAAAAAGACCCCCCAAGAAAGCTGATTTTCAGGGACATACTGAAAAAACTGGGACTGAAGCCAGAGGAGGTTGTTTCTGTTGGAGACAGAATACACTCCGAAATAAAAATATGCAATGAACTTGGAATTAGCACAGTGAGGATTCTGCATGGCAGGTTCAGGCACATGAAACCTAAGAATGAACTTGAAGAGCCCGACTACGAAATCAAAAAAATAGGAGAAATTCCAAAAATCCTGAAGACAATGAAAACAAAAACAAACGGACTGAAAATTGTTGCAATAGGAGGCGGGACAGGCCTGCCCGCAGTGCTGGAGGGCCTCAAAAAACACACAAACAACATCACTGCAATAGTAACAGTTACGGATTCAGGCAGAAGCTCAGGGAAAATAAGAAATGAATTTAAAATCCTCCCTCCTGGAGACATAAGGAACTGCCTGATAGCACTGAGCGATTCAGAGAAGCTGCTAAAGGAACTCTTTCAGTACAGGTTCAAAACAAACAATGATTTCAATGGAATGAACTTCGGAAATCTCTTTATTACAGCACTTGCAAAAACAACAGGCGGGTTTGAGGAGGCAATAAGAGAGGTGAGCAAGATACTAAAGATAAAGGGCAGGGTTTTGCCTTCAACGCTGGCAGATACCCATTTGTGCGCTGAGCTTGAAGACGGAACAGTTGTGGAGCAGGAATTCAATGTGAGGAAGCCGGGAAAACCTCCAATTAAAAAGGTTTTCCTGAAACCGGAAAAAACAGAGCCGCTTGAGGAAGCGCTTGATGCCATAAAAGAGGCAGACATGATTGTTCTTGGCCCGGGAAGTCTGTTCACAAGCATAATAACAAACCTGCTTGTGAAGGGATTGAGTGAAGCTGTTGCCAGAAGCAGGGCAAAAAAGATTTATATAGCCAATATAATGACACAGCCCGGACAGACAGACGGATTCAGCCTGTCAGACCATGTTAACACCCTGGAAAGCTACCTTGGGCAGGGCGTTCTTGATTTTGTACTTGTAAACAGCCAAATGCCGCCGGAGAACCTGCTGGAAAAGTACAGAAAAGCAGGAGCAGAAATAGTAAGGATTGATGAGGAAAAAATCAAAAACAAGAAAATAAAGCTGATAAAGGAAAACCTGATAGAGAATGTAGGGGAAAGAAGGCAGCTCTGGGAAAAGGAAGACCTGCTGAGGCATGACCCGGACAGGCTTGCCCATGCACTGCTGAAAATCGTTTAACTCTATTTATTTGATTATCACAAATTATTCAATGTTGTGAAATTATGGAGGGAAAGAAACCCAGACTGGAAGGAAAGAGATGGAGCAAGGATTTTGAGAAGCCAATTTATACGGAATGGAAGAACAGCAGGGCTTACAGGTTTGACAGGAACAGCAAAAAACCTGTTTACTCAATAGACACGCCGCCGCCCTATGTTAACACCCCGGTGCATATCGGGCAGGCAACCACATACATACTGATGGATTTCTTTGCAAGGTTCAGGAGAATGATAGGATACAATGTTTTGTTTCCCCTGGGGCTTGACAGAAACGGGCTTCCAATTGAGATGAGCGCTGAGAAGAAGTTTAATGTAAAGCTTACGCAGCTGCCCAGAAAAAAAGCCCTGGAATACTGTGAATCTGTTCTGAAGGAGGCAAGCATGGCATCAACAGAAACATTCCTGCGCTCCGGCATAAGCTTTAATTCCTGGGAGCTCGGCAAAGAGATTGGGGATGTATACTACACTGATTCCGATGACTACAGGGCCCTGACACAGGAAACCTTTATTGATATGTACAAGAAAGGGCTCATATACCAGGATGAGAGAATCAATAACTGGTGCCCGGGATGCCAGACAACCATTGCTGATGCAGAGGTTGTTTATGCAGAGCTTCCAACATACTTCAATGATGTCGTGTTCACAGTAAAGGAAACAGGAGAAAAGATTGTAATAGGAACAACAAGACCAGAGCTTATATGCACATGCGGCATGATTATTTACCATCCTGATGATGAGAGGTACAAGCACCTTGAGGGAAAAACAGCAATAACACCGGTTTTTGAAAAAGAGGTTCCTATAAAGGCGCATGCAATGGCTGATCCTGAAAAGGGAACAGGACTTGTTATGATGTGCTCTGCAGGGGATTTATCAGATATAAGATTCTTCAGGGAGATGAAACTGAAGCCTGTTATTGCAATAAACAAGGACGGAACAATGAATGAGCATGCAGGATTTCTGAAAGGGCTTAAGATAGAAGAGGCAAGAAAGAAAATGATTGAGGAGCTCAGGAAGAGGAACCTGCTTGTGAAACAGGTAAAGGTAACCCACAGGACGCCAATCTGTGAAAGAAGCAAGGACCAGATTGAGTTTATATCCATGAAGGAATGGTATGTAAAGCAGGTAAAATTCAAATCAAAAATGAAAGAGCTTGCAGGCAAAATGAATTTTTTCGCCCCCAAATCCAGGCAGATTCTGCTTGACTGGATAGATTCTGTATCAATTGACTGGCCCATATCCAGAAGAAGGTTCTATGCCACAGAGGTTCCTGTCTGGTACTGCAAGGAATGCAGCAAGGTTATAATTCCTGAAAAAGGGAGATACTACAGGCCCTGGAAGGAAAAGCCGCCCGTGAAAAAATGCAAATGCGGCTCCACAGAGTTTGTTGGAGACACAAGGGTTTTTGACACATGGTTTGATTCCTCCATATCCCCTCTTTACATACTGAAATACTCTAGAGACAACAAATTCTTTGAGAAGAACACGCCATGCTCCCTGAGACCGCAGGGAAAGGAGATTGTAAGAACATGGCTCTACTACACAGTGCTAAAGGACTGGCTTCTCACAAAAAAACTGATTTTCAGGGATGTCTGGATAAACTATCATATTGTTGATGAAAAAGGCCGCAAGATGTCAAAGAGTCTGGGGAATGTTATTGATCCCAGGGAGGTTCTGGATAAATTTGGAGCAGAGCCTTTCAGGCTCTGGGCGGCTGTGGAGGGCAACATAACAAAAACAGATTTCAGATGCTCCTTTGACCGTATTGAAGGAGCAGGCAAGTTTCTGACAAAGCTCTGGAATATAGCAAGGTTTATTTCCATGTTTCCTGACCCCCTGGAATCCTCGAAAGATAGCAAAGAGAAAAGCATAAAATATACAGACCTGGACAAATGGATACTGAAGGAGGTACACACGCTTGTGGACATTGCAAGAAAAAAATACATGGAATATGATTTTCATAACCCTGTTACGAAGATAAAGCATTTCATCTGGGAAGTCTTTGCCTCGCATTATATTGAAATGGTAAAGAACAGGGCATATAACGAGAAAAAGCAGTTCAGCAGGGAAGAGCAGAACGCTGCGCTCAGGACACTTCATGAAGTGCTGGACCTTTTGCTTAAAATGCTGGCACCTGTTATACCCTTCATAACATACAAAATATACAAAGACCTCAGGAAAAGGGATATTCATTCTGAAAGCTTCCCGAAACCAGATGCAGAAATAATAAAACAGAAGCTCCCCTTTGATACAGAAGACATAATCAAGCTGAACAGTGTTATATGGAAGGAAAAGAGAGACAAGGGACTCTCGCTTAAGGCAGAGATTAAACTGGCAGAAATCCCGGCAAAATTAAGGTCAATTGAAAATGAGATAAAGGAAACGCACAATATCGCAAGGATAACTTATAAAAAGTAAATTTTTGTGCAAAGTGGGACCTGTGTGGGAAAACTTTATAAATAACAAACACAATTTCAGGTATGGAACTGAAAAAACTGATAATGCTTGAAAGAAGGATTTCCAGTTTAGATACAGGCCTCATTGAGATAAACACAAAGTCAGCTTTCTTAAAGGAACTTGCCTGATTCTGCTCTCCTGTTTTTATTACAAAGCAACAATAATTAAAATAATATATCTAAATTGTATTCGCATGCTTGAGATAGTGTTTTTGGGCACGGGTTCCGGCATACCCACAAGAAGGAGGAATCATTCAGCCATATGGCTAAGATATGAAGGAGAAACCATGCTCTGGGACTGCGGGGAGGGAACACAGAGGCAGCTCCTTAAGGCAGGGATAAACTTCATGAAGATAAACAACATTTTCATAACACACTGGCATGCAGACCACTGGGCAGGGCTTATCGGTCTTATACAGACAATGAACCTGGAAAGCAGGAAAGAGCCCCTCTACATATACGGACCTGATGCAGAAAGATTTGTTTCCGACATACTTGACCTGGACTACTGGGGCCCAAGATTCAAAATAATAGGCAGGGATGTACCATCAGAAGGTGGTGATATAGCAGAAATTTTCAAAACAAAAACCTTTGAAATACTTTCAACACCTGTTAACCATACAGTGCCTGCAGCAGCATACTGTTTCAAAGAAACAGACAGATGGAACGTTGACATAAAAAAGGCAGAAAGGCTTTACGGCCTGAGGCAGGGACCTCTGGTAGGCAGACTGAAAAAAACAGGAAAGATAACATTCAGGGGAAAGACAATAACGCTTGAAGATGTGGGCATCATAACAAGGGGAATGAAGGTTGTTTATTCAGGGGATACAAGGCCATGCAGAAACATGGTGAATCTTGCAATGGATGCCGATATTCTCATACATGATGCAACCTTTATGGAAGACCAGGAGGACAGGATGCACACAGGCGTTGCCGATGCCGCAAAAACAGCAAAGAAGGCAGATGTCAGGAAGCTTATACTGACCCATTTCTCCAGAAGATATATTGACATGAAGCCCCTGGAAAACGAAGCCAAAAAAATATTCAGGGACACTGTTCTGGCAGAAGACTTTATGAAGATAAAACTGAAAAACAGGGAATCCGGAACAGAATTCAAAATTGAGAAACCCAGACAGCATAAGAAAAATTAACTGCTTTATAAACCTAACCCAAATCTTTATATATCAGTAAAAGTTACTATACTAAAGTGACAATTATGGGAAACTTCAGATACATAACAAACAGAACCCTGGCTGACAAAAAGGGAAATGAAGATTCCGGAAGGGTAAGAATGATGGTCAGGAACGGCTCTGACATAGCAGAAGGGGATTATCTGTGCCCTGAATGCCATCATACAGGAAAGATACATCAGCTATTCAAAAGACCTATTATAGTGAAATGCGGAAAGTGCGGCTATTCAATGAGGCTGCCAAGGCTTAAGGGCAAGGCAAAGTAAACAGCTATTTTTAACCAGAAAAACAAGAATATAATATGAGATTTCCCAAACCAAGATATCTGTATGAGATAATATCAATACTTTTAGGCATTTCAATACTCTCCATCAATTTCCTTTTTGTTTCGAACATACTGCCTTTTCTGGTTCCTGTTCTGAACATTATAGGAGGCCTTATAGCCACGCTGCCGTCCGTTTTCCTTTTCTACAACAGATACAAAAAAAGCAAGGAAATAGAACAGCAGTTTATAGCCTTTGTAATGGACCTGAACCAGTCAATAAATTCAGGCATGACGCTGCCCATTGCGCTGGAATACTGTTCAAAAAAAGATTATGGCGCGCTTTCACCCTACATAAACAATCTTGCTGCAGAGGTTAACTGGGGAGTTCCATTCAAGAAGGCGCTGGAAATATTTGCAAAAAAAACAAAATCCCTTCCCATACAAAGAGCCACAACAACAATAATAGAAACATATGATGTGGGAGGGAAGATATCAGACACACTAACAGCAGTAGGCAAATCCCTGATGGAAATAGACAAAATCAAAAGCGAAAGAACAGCATCTGTTCATTCACAAATAATAACCTCATACCTTATTTATTTTGTGTTTATATTTATTCTTGTAATCCTGCAGGCATTTCTTATCCCAGCACTAACACCGCCAAAGGAACTGACAGGAAGCGTTGCAGGCCTTATGGAAACAGCACCAGTCCCTTCAGGAGAATTGTACAAGGAAAGCTTCATAAATTTCATACTAATCCAGGGATTCTTTGCAGGGCTTGTAACAGGAAAAATGGCAGAGGGCTCAATAGTTGCAGGATTCAAGCATTCTGTGCTTCTGATAGTAATCGGTTATACAATATTCTCCATAGCATCCCAGTTCCAGTTCAGCCTTTTCTGAATTTATGCCGGATAAAAGAGAGATTTTAACCGATTAAAAAATTTATAGGTCTGAAACGAACTATAAAGAGGGCTGTGAAAAATGAAGGGAATGTCACCAATGATTTCAGTTGTGCTTCTGGTAGCAATAGCAGTGTCAGTGGGCATAATGGTAACAACATGGATTACACATTGGGTAACAGAGCAGACAACTGATGTATCAGTAAGCTGTGCTGTTAACACAAATTATGTTATAGAAAGCGTGAGATGGAATATATCATCAAGCCTCAACAACACGCTTTTAATAAAGATAACAAACAGGGGAACCCAAAAGCTGTATGGCTTCGGAGTGGTGTTAAGCAATGGAACAAAGGTAGTTAACCTGAATTCCTCAAGCCCGCTTATAGACCAGGGCGGAATAAGCGCTTCAAACAAACTTGGAACACAGGAATCTGTTTATATCAAAGTTAACATGACAAATACAACACTTCATTATCCTGGACTGGGCGCCACGCTTACAGAAGTAAGGGTCACAAATGATGCATGCAAGACAGTATCGCAAAAAACAAACACGATTTTGACAAGTTAAAATAATTTATAAGGGGAAAACAAATAATAAAGTGATAAAATGCAAAGAAAGGGTATTTCACCTCTTGTTGCAGTTATAATGCTTATAGCATTTACTCTTATTATAGCAGGAATTCTGGCAGGCTGGGCAACACAGTTTACGCAGTCACAAAGAACAAGCGCCCAGAGATGCGTGGATGCAAGGATTATTCTTCAAAGCGGTGTTTATGCCAACTCAAGTGAAAGCATTTCAAACCTTACGCTGACAGTATACAACTATGGCTCCGTGGACCTGAGTTTGAAGCCGATAGTAAAATATGTAAATGGTTCCATAGTAACATTCAATGATACAATCAGCGTAAATGCAGGAGAAATTGTAACCCATGTGCTTACAGGAATAGATGGCGCCAATTTTGAGCAGGTTACTGTTCAGTCTGTGGAATGCACACCGCCATGCTATTACTGTCCCGGCGCCCAGGACCTGTTGCTTGATACAAACATAAGAGGCCTTCCCTAACTTTTTCTGCTAACCAAACAATTGATTAATTAATGGGAAAAAGTTAACAAAAAACATACCTCCAAGGGAGGCATAAAGCTTTTCAGGTAATTTAAACCATTAGGTAATTGGACGGAAAACCTTTACCAAAAACATACCTCCAAGGGAG
>JAFCEK010000074.1 GCA_017609225.1 Candidatus Aenigmatarchaeota archaeon
GTCCTATCTCATCCCTTCTGACCATGTTTTCCACCTTTTTTGTAATAATCCTTTATTGCCTTATCCAGTGCATCCACAGCAAGCACAGAGCAGTGAATCTTTTGAACAGGCAGCCCGCCGAGCTTTTTAACAAGCTCGTTTTTTGTGATGCGCTGTGCCTGTTTTATCGTTTTCCCTTTTATCATTTCTGTCAGAACAGAGCTCGTTGAAATCGCGGCAATGCAGCCAAATGTTTTGACCTTTGCATCCTTTATTATCTCCTCACCTTTTTTGTTTTTGCCTATGGAAAGATACATTACCATAACATCCCCGCAAACAGGGTTGCCGACCTTTCCTGTCCCGTCTGCATTTTTAATCTCGCCAATATTCTTTGGATGCCTGAACAGCTCTATAACCTTTTTTGAATATCCATATCCCATAACATCACTTCCTCCCCATGGGGCTGATTTTTCTCAGTTTGCTGACAATGCCTGGCAGCTCCTTTATCACAAAATCCACATCTTCCTTTGTGTTGTCCTTTCCCAGTGTCAGCCTCAGTGAGCCATGTGCATCAAAGGGCTTCAGGCCGATTGCTGTTAAAACATGGCTTGGCCTTAAATCCTTGCTTGAGCATGCAGATCCTGTGCTTGCAGCAACACCAATCATGCTGAGATGAACAACCAGGGATTCGCCTTCAATAAACCTGAAACAGAAACTGGCATTTCCAGGAATTCTTTTTTCAGGATGCCCGTTAAGCCAGCTGTCAGGAATTTCCAGCACTCCTCTGGCAAGCATTTTTCTCAGTCTGGTTTCATGCTCTCTCCATTTATCCATGTTCCTTCCCGCAAGCTCGGCTGCCTTTGCAAAGCCAACAATCCCAGGGATATTCTCTGTCCCCGACCTCATGCCAAACTCATGCCCTCCGCCATGCATTAATGGTTTAATAGCAACACCATTCCTGATATACAAAAGGCCAGCGCCCTTTGGCCCGTAAATCTTGTGCGCTGATGCAGAAAGCATGTCAATATTCATCTTTTTCACATTCAGTGGAATCTTGCCGAAGCTCTGCACAGCATCTGTATGAAACAGCACCCCTGCATCCCTGCATATCCTGCCAATCTCCCTAACAGGTTCAATGGTTCCAATCTCATTGTTTGCATGCATTATGGAAACCAGCACAGTGTTTTTTGTTATTGCCTTTTCAACATCCTCCGGCTTCACAAACCCATACCTGTCAACAGCAAGGTATGTGACCTTAAACCCATACTTTTCCAGAAACTTGCATGTGTGCAGAACAGCATGATGCTCTATCCTGCTTGTTATTATATGGTTCTTCTCTTTGCCTGCCAGGGCAGCGCCTATTATTGCTATATTGTCTGATTCTGTCCCGCCTGATGTGAATATCAGCTCCTCAAATTCCGCATTTATAAACCTGCTAAGTATTTCTCTTGAATTATCCAGGGCATCCCTGGCCTCCTGGCCAAATGAATGGATGCTTGATGCATTCCCATACTTCCTGCCAAAAAAAGGCATCATTGCCTTTAAAACCTCAGGAGCAACCGGTGTGGTTGCTGCATGGTCCATGTATATGCGCTTCATATCATTCACCCAAATTCCTCAAATCAGGGGATTCCCCGATTTTTTTGAATATTTCCATTTCCAGTTTTTTTATCAATGGCGCTGCCTTTTCTATTTTTTTCCTGCCTTCCGGGTATCTTTTTTTCATAAGTGCAATCCTCTCCCCAAGCGAAACCAGCTTATCGCTGTTAACCCTTTTGTCAGCATAATAAACTATCTTCTCTTCCCATGTTTTCAGCCTGCCTGGCTTGAGTATGCTGTCCAGGCCATGCTTCTCAACAATTTCTGCAACCCTTTCCATGCCCATTTCTCTCAGGATGCTTCCGCCTGCCTGTCCGTGATGAATATCAGTTTCCAGTTGCCTGGCTTTTGATATGTCATGCAGGAGCGCTGCTGCCTCAACCAGTCCCGCATCAATACGTTCCCCGGATTCATTAAGCCTTCTCGCAAGATACACAGCAATCTTTGCAACAGCCATGCTGTGCTTAACTATGTTATCAGGTACATTCTCATCCTTCAAAATATTTATGCATTCCTTTTTTCCGGGCAGTTTCATCCAATCACCTTCCTGAAGCATATATCGCATTTCTTTGGCGCGC
>JAFCEK010000025.1 GCA_017609225.1 Candidatus Aenigmatarchaeota archaeon
AAGTTAACAAAAAACATACCTCCAAGGGAGGCATAAAGCTTTTCAGGTAATTTAAACCATTAGGTAATTGGACGGAAAACCTTTACCAAAAACATACCTCCAAGGGAGGCATAAAGCTTTTCAGTTACCTCCACAATTCTTTAACTATGGGAAAACCTTTACCAAAAACAGGGACTCCAAAGGAGCCCTAAAGCTTTTCAGGTAATTTAAACCATTGGTTAGTTGTTGGGAAAACCTTTACCAAAAACAGGGACTCCAAAGGAGCCCTAAAGCTTTTCTATTTCAAAGCTTGCTTCCCCATTGTTTTGTTTTATTTCCTTTGCAATTTTTCCTGCAATTTTCTCAAGCCTGGCTTCCAGCGCTTTCCTGTCAGAGCCCCTTGCAACAAGAACATATCTTGGTGCAGATATATACCTTACCTCAAGAGATGCGTCTTCAGCTGTTTTCAGCACCTTTTTTATAACATCAATACCATCAGGCGCATAGCTCATCAGCTCCATGTCTGCCTTAACCTCAAATGTTTTTTTCACAAAGCTTTTTTTTGCAACCTTTTCAAGCAAATCTGCCCAGTTCCCAGGCACGCCCTTGCTCCTGAGCAAATCCGGATTCTTTCTTGCAATTTCAAATGCCTTTGAAAGAGAGCCAAAATAATCTCCCAGCATATATCCAATATCGTTATAACTTTCATCCAGTGTTTTCCCCAGTTCTTTCCCTGCAAGTTCAAGAAGCTTCTCTGCCTTTCTTTCTCTCTTAAAATCATTAAGTTTGCTGTTTGCCTGCTCCCTGTGAACCCTTTTAACGGAAAGAAATATATGATCTCCTTCCACTCTCATTACCCTGCAAACAACATACTGCTTCTCCCTCAGGAATTCCCTTATATCCCTTACCCATCTTGAAGCAACCTCAGAAACATGAATCATCCCGGTTTTTCCGTATTCCACCAGCTCTGCAAATGCAGAATTTGGATGTATTTTTGTTATTCTGCAAACAACAAGCTCATCTCTTCCAGGATATCCCTTTTTGCGCATATGTCTCATTTCAGGTTTTTTCAACACCCAAAACCTTTGCCTTTATGTTTGTCTTGCCTCCTGTTGGTTCCGCAAGAACCTCGCCGCATACAAGGCATTTAACAACATTAGAGCATTTTGAGAAAATGCTCTGCTCATTCTTGCATTTTGTGCATTTAACCCTTACAAATTCTGAAGCCATAACAATCACTCCTTTGCAGACAGCTCAAATTTTTTTACCCTGAACCCTTTTTTTGTATGCATTTTCTTGCATTCCTTGCAGACAAACCTCAAATCAAGTTTTTTTGTGGGCTTTCCCTCCCCCTTGGGATTCGGTCTGGGAAATGAGCCGTATCCCTTTATTTTTCTTTCAAACCTCTTTACAGACTGGCTCATTGGATGAGCCTTACCTCTTGCCTTTTTCTTTACCTGCTTAACGCTGTGCTCAGTATGCTTCCTGCATACAGGACAGTATGTCCTTACTGTTTTTGGATACTTCATGCAATCAGCCTTTTAACATCTTCATATTATTGGTTAATTAATGCAATAAGTATTTATAACTGTTTCTCCTCACCTGTTTCAATCCTCTTTGCCATGCCTTTCTCAAGAAGAAGACTGGCATTCTCCTCAGGAAGTGTAACAACATCACCCTTCCTGAAAGGCCCGTATGTTTTCATGTTAGCCCCGACAAACTCAGGCATATCCTCAAGCAAAGCCAGCACAATCCTCTTTTCCGGCTTTCCTTCAAGCGTTTCTTTCCTCAGATTCCTGAATTCCTTTAAATTCTCCACTATTTTCCTGAAAAACCCCATCTCCTCGGGTGTCATGTTTGCAGGAGATGTTCCTGTTCTAACATGATTCAGCGCCAAAGAAAGAATCTTCTGCTCTCTTATCTCCAGCAGCCTTTCAATCTCCATCTTGGCATTTTCAAATTCCCAGGCATTCTCCTTGTTCCTGTCCAGCCTGGATTTTTTTTCCAGGTAAATCTTCACATTGTCAAAAAAATCCTCAGGCAGCTCAACCAGATTTTTTGATGCCTTCTCATCCTGAATAAGCTTTCTTATGGTTTCATATGTGAGCATTAACACCACCACTGTTTTTTCCAGTCTATATAAGTAGTCATGTTTTATGATTTAAGTTTGTTTCTTTTCACTTTTTTATCCGCTCCCTTTCCATATCCCATCTTCCTGAAAGGATATCTCACAGGATTTTTTATGGTTTTTTCCTGCCCACCGCAGAGATTGTCCGGCGAACAAACCCCGCAATCCATGTACCAGCCCTCTTTCTTGCAGCCCGGGGGCGGCAGTGGTTTATCCCTGGACTTGTGCCATCTTATATGAGACCTTATGTAGTTTTCCCTCAGCGGCGGTGTATTCTTGTTATTCCACTCCAGAAGCAGGGTTTCAATATCATCCCATTTCCATTTCAGGCTTGAAAGGAAATTTAGCAGCACAAACACACTCCTCTTTTTCCCATCAGAAAGACCTTTCAGTATATTCTTTATACATGGGGGAAAAAACTCCTCCTTTACTGCTGTTTTAACCTCCAATATTTTGGCCTTCCTTTTCATTTCCTCCATTGCATTTCTGGCGCTCCACCAGTCAAGTGCCTCTGCTATAAGCAGTTCCGCCTCATCCTGCTCTGCTGAATCAAGAAAGCCAATTTCAGCTTTTATTCTTTCAGGCCTTGCATGCTCCCTGTCAAACTCATCTATATTTCCCGGCCTTAAAGGCAAAGAGACAAGCCATGTTTTTTTGTTCAGGCTGTAAGGCATCCTGAACAGATGCCTTGGGGAAATCAGAACAGAGTCCACATCCACAACCTGGTAGGGGTCTATTCCTTCCTCTGTCAGTATGCTCTTCAGCGGCCTGTTAATCTGCTTTGCAATCTCCTCCGGCCTCCATCTTTTTAAAAGCAGCTTCTCAAACTCCTCTCTTACATACTCCTTCAGATAGGAGCATATCTTCCTTGGCACATCAGGAAACAAAGCAGGGCTTGGCCTGTAATCTATTTTGCTGGGAACAGATTCCCATGGAATTCCGATATGGAATCCCCTGCCGCCTGTAAACTTGACAGAAAAATTCCTGATGCCATGTTTTTTCAGCCCCCAGATAAATGCCTTTGCAGCCTCCTTTCCATGCTCTGTTGCCCTGCAGTCCAGGTCAAAAACAATGTCCCATCCTGTCCTTAGGCTGTCATAGTTGCCTTCTTTAATTGCCATGGGCTGTGACCAGCGCTCAATAGAGCTGTGAAACTCTATCATCCCCGACCTTACCATGGTAATTATATCCTGGGGATATATTATGGTGTTTGGCCTCTTCCCATAGTTTCCGTTTTTGAAAACCCCCACAACCTCTCTGCCCTCAGCCAGCCCAAGCAGTGCCTTCTGCACATCCTCTCTGGAATAATACTCAATGATTTCCTTCAGCTTCATGAATTATCTATATATTGGAGAATTAAAACCTTTGCATGCTACCTTGTATCAACAAGGCCCATACCGAACGAGTAGAGCCCCTTTACTATCATAAGCAATCCAAAATACAGGAAAAATTCATGCACAAGGCCCAGATAAATCAGGAACATTGACACAGCAGCTATAAGGTCCAGCCAGCCCAGAACATCAAGATAAAACCCGGAACCCGCAGCCGTGAGTACAGAGAACAGCCCCTTCAAAAGCATTAATAATGCCACTATGAAAAGAGTGCCATTGCCTGCAAATTCCAGCAGCTGGCTCACAGCCAGAACAACACCAACTGCAATATCAAACAAACCAAGAACAGCAAGTATCATATAATTTAATTCCCTGAAAGCTTTTAAAATGTTTAAACATGTTTCCTAGTATTTCGCGGTTTTGGGAGCAATCTTTATAAACCTTTGTTCATATAAATAAACTATGGTTAATATATATAAACTAAAGTTAACAAAACTCCAGCAAGAAATTCTGAGAGTTTTGTTTGTGAAATCTGGAAAAAAACTAAACCAGAGGCAGCTGGCTAACTATCTTAACGTTTCCCAGCCAGCGATAAAAAAATCACTGCCGGAACTGGAAAAAATGAATTATATTAAGTTAGAGAAAGATAAAGAAACAAAAAGATGGAGCATTGAATTAAACAAAAGCAATACCAGAGTGATGCAACTGAAAAGAATTGATAATTTAAGGCAGATTTATGAATCAGGATTAAATGATTTTCTTGAAAAGGAATTCGCCGGAGCAACAATTATCCTCTTTGGAAGTTTTTCAAGAGGTGATGACACAACAGATTCTGATATTGATATAGCAATTATAGGAAGAAAAGAAAAGCCAGTCAAGCTTAAAGGGTTTGAAAAAATCCTTGAAAGAAGGATAAACATAAATTTTTATGATTCCTTCAAAAAAATCCATAAAAATCTGAAAGAAAACCTGTTTAATGGCATTGTTCTTGCCGGGGGAATAGAAATATGAAAGCAATAAGGCAGTTTAAAGAATTTCTTGATGAAGGAATAGTTAAAAGGCAAAAGCCAGATAAATCAAGAGCTGAATTTCTTGTTAAGGAATCTGAACAGAACTATAAGTTTCTTTTGAGTTTGATAGAAAAAATAGGCAACAATGATGAGAATGCCAATAACATTGTAAAAATATGCTATGATATAATCATGGAGCTAATAAGAGCAAAAATGATTTCAGAAGGATTTAATGCTTCTGGTGCCGGGGCACACGAGGCAGAAGTCAGTTATTTGAGGGTTCTGGGCCTTAATGAAAGAGATATACAGTTCGCTGACCAGATAAGATATTTCAGGAACGGCATGCTGTATTATGGAACCATACTTGACAGGGAATATGCAGAAAAGGTTTTGGATTTTACAAAGAAAATTCAGAAAAAAATTAAAACACTCACTGTAAAATAGCTTTCTATTCTACTTCAATGCCGGGCTTTCCCGGCTCTGCCCTCACGCTTTTTTCTGTTCTTTTCTCCTCTGCCCTCATAATAATGATTTCACAGCCAAACTCTTTCCTTAGCATGTCCTCTGCCTCTTTCAGCGCATTGTATTCCTCGTCCTGATTCAGTATCCTCCCAAGCCTGCCCAGGTCCTTTTTCAGCCTCTCGGCAAACCTTACAGCATCCTTACCCTCTTTCCTGATTTCAGGATTCTTCATGATTTCGCTTACTATGTTTTCAGGGCTTTTCACATTCTTCAGTATGGTTTCATATGCAGTGTACTTCCATAAAGGGCTGACATAAATGCTGATTTTCTCTGGCTTCTTCCCCACAAGCTTTACTATTTCCCTTATATCCTCAATGGTCTGGTTCACAAGATTCTCTGCAAGTTCCAGCTTGAGGTCAATAAGATTCTCATCTGCCTCAGGCCATTTCTGCATGGAAACAAATCCCCTGTTTCCAAGCATTTCCCATATCTCCTCGGCAAGATGCGGTGCAAAGGGGGAGAGAAGCAGGGCAAGCGTTTTCAGAGCCTCAAGCATTACCTTTTTGTTAACCTTCTGCTCCCTGTATTTGTAAAGCTCGTTCACAAAAACAATAAGGTTCCCGATTGCAATATTGAACCTGAAATTTTCCATGCATTCTGTAACCCTTTTTATAGTGCTGTGGATTTTTCCAAGCATCTGCCTGTCCCTGGTTTTCATATCGTTAATAGTTTCCATATCCTTTATGCCTGCTGCAAGATTGTAAACCCTGTTAAGAAACTTGTATGCTCCAACCACGCCTTTATCGCTCCATTCAAGCTGGCTTTCAGGGCTTGCAACAAAAAGCAGGAACACCCTTGCAGTGTCTATTCCGTATTTTTTTGACATATCCTCCTGTGTCACAGCATTGCCAAAGCTTTTGCTCATTTTGTGCCCGTCTTTGTACACAATTCCCTGGTTGAACAGCCTGGTAAACGGCTCATCAAAATCAACAAGGCCAAGGTCCTTCAGAACCATGGTGAAGAACCTTGCATAAAGAAGATGCATTACAGCATGCTCCACACCGCCAATATACTGGTCCACAGGCATCCAGTATTTCACTGCCTTCCTGTCAAATGCAAATTTCTTCTCCTTTGGGGAGCAGTATCTCAGGAAATACCATGAGGAATCAAAGAATGTGTCCATTGTGTCTGTTTCCCTTCTTGCCTTTCCGCCGCATTTCGGACATTTTGTTTCAACAAAACCCTTTACACTGGCAAGAGGATTGCCCTTTCCTGTGAATTTTACATTTGTGGGAAGCATTACAGGCAGCTCCTTCTCCGGAACAGGAACAGTCCCGCATTTCCCGCAGTAAATAACAGGTATGGGGGTTCCCCAGTATCTCTGCCTTGATATCAGCCAGTCTCTGAGCTTGTACTGCACTGTTCTTTTTCCAAGCTTCTTTTTCTCCAGATAGTCGGATATCTCCTCTATTGCATCATAGTTCTGGCTTCCATTAAACTCACCTGAATTTACAAGCACGCCCGGCTCCAGATATGCCCTGCTCATCTCATTTGGGTCAAGGTCATAGCTTGGCGGCTTTATCACAACTCTTATTGGTATGTTGAACTTCTTTGCAAACTCAAAATCCCTCTGGTCATGCGCAGGAACAGCCATTATAGCTCCTGTTCCATAGTCAGGCAGAACAAAGTTTGCTATGTATATTGGTATCTCTTCCCCTGTTACAGGATTTATTGCATACCTGCCTATAAACATACCCTCTTTTTCCCTGTCTTCTGATGCCCTCTCAAACCTGTCTTCAAGGACAACCTTTCTTACAAACTCCTTTACAGGTTTTTCATACTTTGTTCCCTTCACAAGCTCCATAACATCAGGATGTTCCGGTGCATACACCATGAATGTCACTCCGAACAGGGTGTCAACCCTTGTTGTGAATATTGGTATTTTCTTGTCAGAGCCCTTTATCATAAAGTAAACCATTGTTCCTCTGCTCCTGCCAATCCAGTTCTCCTGCATCTTCTTTACATTCTCAGGCCACTGGATTTTTTTGAGTCCCTTCAGAAGCCTTTCTGCATATCTTGTAATTTTCAGAAACCACTGCTCCATGTTTTTTATTTCAACCTGGCTGCCGCATCTCCAGCATTTTCCGTTTTCAACCTGCTCATTTGCAAGAACAGTCCTGCATTTAGGGCACCAGTTTACAGGCGCCTTTTTCCTGTATGCCAGGCCCTTCTTCAGCATCTGGAGAAAAAACCACTGGTTCCATTTGTAGTATTCGGGATAGCATGTTGCTATTTCCCTGTTCCAGTCATAGCTCAACCCAAGCGCCTTCTGGTTCTTTTTTATGCCTGCTATTGCCTTTTCAGTGTAAACCCTGGGATGCGTTTTTGCCTTTATGGCAGCATTCTCTGCAGGCAGGCCGAATGCATCATAGCCCATTGGATACAGAACATTGAATCCCTGCATTCTCTTGAACCTGGCAACAGCATCACCCATTGCATAGTTTCTTATATGCCCCATGTGAAGCCCTGCGGCAGAGGGATAGGGAAACATCTCAAGAACATAATATTTCTTTCTTTTTCCCTCCTTTACCCTGAATATTTTTGCCTTCTCCCATCTTGCCTGCCATTTTTTCTCTATTTCTGAGAATTTCATATTATCTTCTGATTAATGTTTGTTTCCCTGTCTTCTTATATATTCTGTTTCGCCAGGATACATACAATCAGGATAAACAGCGATTTGCCTTTTGTAGCTGCCAATATAATTATTATTCTCTATTTTCCCTGAAAAAACAGCCCTTAAAAACACCAGCACACAGAAATTGCTGTCAGGCAGAAGATAAAAGCTGTCTTCGTATTCCAAATCCTGAAGGCTGTCTGCATGCGGCTCTGCCTTTTCCCATTCCCTCCATTCTTCTTCAATCCTTTCCAATATCTTCATATCTGCTGAAAACCCATGCTCCTCTTTGCATTTTTCAAATGCTTTTCCAAGCTCTTCCAGCGTTCTTCCCCTGTAGCCATTGTTCTGTCCCATATCATCTCCCTATAACAGGTTTATAATCTTTACAATCCTCAAAGTCAGGATTCTCCCCGGGAATATGAGGGCATCTGTATATGCCAGGATTTTTATCCATTAAGCCAGGGTTTTTTTCAAGCAGTTTCTCAACCCAGTCCCTATACTCCAGATACCACTGGCAAATTGTGCTTCTTCCTTTTAAAACAACTCTTGAATTCCTGCAGCCGCTACGGTTTGCTATCATGCTCATATAACCAGCTCCCTGTCTTTACATTCTATGCCATGCCTGCATTCGCCGCCGTTTTCTGTGCATGGCCCGCTGGGATTCATGCACCTACCTGACCTGTAAAATCCGCAATCCCTATCATGGATGCTGGAAAAATATTTTTCAGGGTCCAGTCTTCTCTCACCAGAAGAATCAGGGCTTTTCATCTTAATCACAGAATTTTAAAGAAGCGGATGAAAAGCTCTTTTACAAGAGCAATACCACAAGCACTACAAGAAGCAGGGAAAGAACAGGGCTAAGAAAAACAAAATTCTCTCTTGCGCATCCTGCAGCTTCCATAAGAATTAATTTATGGGGAAAGATATTTAAGTGTTACTCTCGAGATATTTCCTCAGAAGCAGTGCTGCCCTCTCCCCGAACCTGTCAGCATTTTCTTCAACATAGTCTTTAAGATGACCTGAGTAACAGAGGAAAAGCCCATCTTCTCCATATTTGCCTGGTTTTGGTTTTTTCCTTTTGAGAACAACAAGCTCACCATCATCTTTAAGCTCAAATTTCTTTTCTATATTGCCCCATTTTATATATACATCATAACATGCTGTTAAATTTCTCCAGAAATCAGATACTATTACACCGCTTCTGTATATTTCCTTGGGTTCTGCAACCTCCTCCTTTGCCTCTCTTATAATTCCCTGGTTGCATGGTGCATCATACCAAAGGTCTTCCGGTTTCAGAAAGCCTGCAGGAGGCATGTCTATCTCACCCCCAACCTCTCTTTTATGCCTGCCGCCAAAAACAACATATATGTCATCTCCCTTAGTAACAAAACCAAGGCCTCCCACACCAATTGTGTAAAGGTTTACACCAGCTATCTCACCGCTGGAATCTATTTCCCAGCCCTTAAACGCAGGCCTGGAAACAACCCATTCCTTGAAGTTTCCAACAGCACAGGTAACCTGTAGTGTGGTGTTTTTTTTTTTTTTCTATCAAACCATTCTTTTTCCTTTCTTGTGAGTATAAGCTCACCATTGAAGGTCTCAAGCCCCCTGCTTTTCCTTTCAGCAACAAAATCCTTCCATCTTTTTTCTATCTCTTTCCTTTCAGGAACAGTAATAAGAATAGAGTCATTTATGTATGGTTCAATGCCAATAACTTCCTTCTCTCCTATAAACCTATGGTCTCCTGGATTCAGTGCTTCCAAATCCATGGATAAGAATTAGCAGAAAAATTTTTAAGCTTATAATCCCTAATAAACAATCTCAAAGTCCTTGTATTCACCTTTGTATTTCCCCCATTTTGTTTTTACATTTCTCACAAATGCTGCGCTTGGACCCTCTTCGCAGTATTTTATCATTTCCAGTATTTTGCTTTCCTCCCCCTCAAAAACAGCCTCCAGACAGCCATCAGGCGTGTTTTTGACCCAGCCTGTTATGCCAAGCATCTTTGCCCTGCTCTTGGTAAAACTCCTGAAACACACACCCTGCACAATGCCTGATATTGTAACATGAACCCTTGCCAGAGGCATACATATCGCCTTGTAGTCTATGACGGGAACCACTTAATGCTTTATGTAATCTATCTTTGATGTTAGTGGTCAAACCCTTCTTCTTATCGCCTTGTAGTTTGTAACGGAAACCGCTATATGCTCAATGTAATATGTTCTGTTTTCTATATAAAAATAAGATTTTTAAAAGAATACTATGAGCAAAGATGATGTGGTTCAGAAGGTGCTTGAGGTTTCAGGGTTCAATGAGCTGAATCCTGTCCAGAGGCTTGCGCTGGATTCCGGGCTTCTGGAAGGAAAAAATCTTGTTCTTGCAGCACCCACAGCATCAGGCAAGACGCTGATTGCGGAGATGGCAGCGCTTGCTGCTGCAAAAGAAGGCAAAAAAACCATTTACATTGTCCCCCTCAGGGCGCTGGCATCAGAAAAATACGAGGAATTCAGGGAAAAATACACAAAGCTGGGAATAAACATTGGAATGAGCATAGGGGATTATGACAGGACAGACCCATGGCTTGGAAAATGTGATATTGTGATTGTCACATCAGAAAAGCTTGATTCCCTGCTCAGGCATGGCATACCCTGGCTTCAGGATGTTGGACTGGTGGTTGCTGATGAAATACATCTGCTTGATTCTCCTGAAAGGGGCCCTACACTTGAGGTTGTGCTTACAAGACTAAGGCAGCACTCAAACCCCGTGATTCTTGCGCTCTCAGCAACAATAAACAACTATGAAGAGCTTGCAGAATGGCTTGATGCAAACCCTGTAAAATCAGATTACAGGCCTGTAAAGCTGTATTCCGGAGTGGCCTTTGATGATACAATAACATTTGTTCCGAAAAGGGTTTTGAAATTAAAGTCTGACCTGGAAACGCTGGTTTCTGACACACTGAAAAAAAACAAGCAGATTCTGATATTCATAAACACAAGAAGGGGTGCAGAATCCTCTGCAGAGAAGCTGTCAAAAATTGTGGGAAAGGCGCTGAAGCCAGGTGAAAGGAAAACACTGCTTGGTATTTCTGATAATGTTTACAGAGCCCTGGAGCATCCAACAAGGCAGTGCAAAAGGCTTTCTGAATGCATAGCCAATGGTGTTGCATTTCATCATGCAGGCCTTGCATCCGGGCAGCGCTCTGCTATTGAAAAGGCATTCAGGCAGGGCAAAATAAAGGCAATATGCGCCACCCCGACCCTGGCAGCAGGCCTTAATCTCCCCTCTTTCCGTGTTGTTGTCAGAGATATGAAAAGATTCAGCTCATTCAGGGGCATGGATTATATACCGGTTCTTGAAATCCAGCAAATGATGGGCAGGGCAGGGAGGCCGAAATACGATACAGAAGGCGAGGCAATACTGCTGCCGAAAAACATGCCTGAAGCAGAATATGCCTGGGAGAACTACATAAAAGGAGAACCTGAGAGGATTCATTCAAAGCTTGGGGTTGAGCCTGTTCTGAGAATGCATGT
>JAFCEK010000026.1 GCA_017609225.1 Candidatus Aenigmatarchaeota archaeon
CCATGCATTTTCCGCACCTATATATTAATTAACACATTATTGCTATAAGAGTTTTATATATTTATTCGCTAAGCCCCCTGATTTTCAGCAGATAATCATGCACGCTGTCAGGAAAGTCATAACCCAGAAGGTAAATGCCTTTCACGCTGTTTTCCATGCCAATATCTATATTTCTTATTGCTGTCTCCGGATTCCCAAAGGGGAATATTCCCAGTATAACCCTGGAGCTTCCAATCTTTTCAGCTGTTTTCCTGACATTTTCCCTTACAATCTTCTCATCCTCCCCATACTCCATTAAAAGAAGCGCATCAAAAACCTGAATCTGCAGCTCAACATACTGCCCGTTTACCCTTGCCGGTTCTATCATGCCTATGGTTGTTGCGAATTTCGGGTATCCCGGAAACCTTGAAACAATATCCGAAACAGCATGCTTTATCACCTGTGCCCTCATGTCATAATAGGTTCTGTCCTCTGCTGTCCAGTTTTCACCAATCTCGAATATGGGCCTTGGCGTGTAATTGTATATGTCAAATCCGGATTCGTTAAGAATCCAGTCTCTTATGTCTTTATTGTATCCGTCATCAAAAGTGAAGAATCTGCCATGGTCAAAAACAAGCCCGTCCGGCTTTGCTATATCAATCATTTTCTGTATCATTTTTGCCATGAATTCATGATAGGGCTGGTACATGGGGTCTATTGAGGTGTAATGGCCGGGTGGTATGTAATAGCCGTCAACAGGCTTTCTTTCCACATGGGGTATTTCCTCGGGGTCAAGTCCTGCCTCAAGATAGGGCCCAAACAGCTCCAGGTATTTTTCAGGGTTGTTCTCTTTCAGCTCCCTGGAATAGTCAGCCATGTGTATATTCTGCTCAGAATAAGGTATGCCCTCCTCCATCAGCCGCTCATATTCCTCTCTTGGCACAGCGCTTCTGCTGAAGAGAGAGAAGCTGTAGTAAACCTCTATCCCAAGGGCATGAAGGCTGTCAACCATCCCCTTAATGTCAAAATCGCTTCCATTCAGTGGAAGTATGTCATCCTCTGCGTACACTGTCAGCAGGATTATATCCGGCCTGTACTGCTCTGCCTTCTCCAGGAAATCATCCCCAAGATGCTTCACCACTACATACCATGCAACAACAGGCCTCTCCTTTGCAGGAAAAAACATCATGGCTGATGCAGCTAGAAGAAGGATTATGATTGCAACTATGGCTGCTGCCTTAATCCGCATAGATATAGTTGTTATTTTTAAAATTTAAATCTCAGCTGTCTAAACATTATTATGAACATTTTCTTTAAAAAGAAGCGAAGGTATGACAGCATAACCTGTGCTGTTATAATAATTTTTCTGTTCTCTGCAGCGGTGTTTATCTGGTACTATAACATAAACCAGGGATACTGGTGGGATGAGGCTGTTTATCTGGGTCTGTCAAAGAATCTCTATGATGGTAGGGGATACTGGATAAATGTTCCTGGCCAGGAAACATTCAGGCCCCCGCTTTTTCCTGCCCTTGTTTTTTTGATATGGAGCATTTTCGGTGTTTCGGAGTCCCTTGTTAAAATACTTCCTCCCCTGTTTGGCATAGGGTCTGTTGTTCTTGTTTATTTTTTTGCAAAAAAACTCTATGACAGAATGATTGCTGCTTTGTCAGCCCTGGCTCTGGCAACCTCACATATGTTCCTTTTTTACGGGGAGAAATTCCTGACAGAAACAATGTTTGTTTTTCTTTCTCTTGCTATGCTTTATCTGCTTTACACCGGAATTGAGGAAAACAAAAAACATCTGCTTCTGGTTTCCGGTGCATTCATGGCGCTTGCTTTCCTGACAAGGTATGCAGGGGCTATACTGGTGCTGGCTTATATTATTTATCCCATCATGAGGTCAAACAAAAAGGGGATAGCTTTTGCAGAGAACTTCAAAAGGAATGTTCTCTCATTGCTGAAAAACTGGGGATTCTGGTCTGGACTGGCCGCAGCCCTGCTGATAATAGTTCCATGGATAATGCAGAACATGGCTGTTTATGGAACTCCGCTGGGGGCCATGAGCACAGGCCTTGGAACTGTGACATCAGGATTTTATCTGGCTGACTGGTATTTTTATTTTTCCCACTGGTTTGAGATATTCGGGCTTATTGGAATCTTCATGCTGTTCGGCTTTGTTTATCTTTTTACTGAAAGGAGCAATTCCAATAACCTGATTCTGCTGGTTTTCCTACTCTCTTTCATATTCTTTATGTCCATACCAAGGAAGGAGGCAAGGTATCTTATACATTTCTTTGAGGTATACTTCATTATGATATCCCTTGGCATTCTGGAGCTTAAGAGATGGCTCAGGTCCAGAACAGTTATACCGCTTATAGCTACGGTATTTATAGCCATGAATTTTCTTGCAGGCATACAGATGATAGAGAATGATGCAATGACAGGAGTTTCCCTGAGAGATGCAGGGCTTTGGCTCGGGGTTCATGCCCCGGAAGGTTCAAGGATAATGACAAACAACATGCCTCCAATTTACTATACCTCGGGCAGGGAGATTGTGAATTTCCCGGGGGAACTTGAGAATCTGAAATCCGAGATAGAAAGAGAGAATGTTTCCTATCTGCTGATAGAATCCAGGGAGCCCACATATCCTGAATGGCTCTGGGTTATTGACAAGAGCGGAAGTGAATGGATAAAGAGGCCGTCCGGTGCCCTGGATATGTTTGAACTGGAAAAAACCTTTGATGAATACAACAAAACATATGTCTGGGTTTACAGGGCTGACTGAACCGGATGCCCGGCTGGTCAGCTCACTCGTACAACTTCATAAACATTCCATGCGCCTGAATGGATTTTTCTTAGACAGCCTGCTGTTATGTTTTCCTCTGAAATCAGGTAGCTTATGTTCCATTTTTTCAGCAGCTGGCTGAAATCTGCCTTCCTGCTTATTCCGGCTCCTATTTCCTTCCAGTCAGCAAGCTGCTGCCTGTATTCATCTGAAAAACTCTCAAGGTATGATATATCAGGATTCAGGGGAAGCTTGTTTGAGATAACGCCTGCCCATGCGCTGGCCCTTGATGTATAAATCCTTTGCCTTGTGCTGTCATAATCTTTAAGCCAGAGGGAGGACTCTATAAGAGCATCCGGCGGCACATTCGGATTTCCCCAGAGGTTTTTTGCATTAACATAATGGTTTATCTGGGAGCAAAAAAGAAATGCAAAAACAATTATAATAAAGGCTGCACTGTACTGCTTTCTGCCGAGTTTCAGTTCAATGCTGCTTATTCCTGCTGCTGCCAGGATTATAACAGGTATTGAAAGCATGTCCAGTATCTTTAACTGCGTATATGGCAGATGGAACACAGTAAATGCCAGGCTGAAAACAAAAAACAGCCTCAGGAACCTGTCCCTTGTTCTGCAAAACCCGAGCAATGCAAGCGGTATCAGTACTGGCGTGAAGAAGCCAAAACCAAACAGAAAGTCCAGAGCAGTTTCAGGTGGCCAGAACCAGAAGACAGGCTGGTTGTAGGGGGGATAATTGTATTCAGTGTTTGCCCATTTTCCGGACAGTGCGTTTTCCGTTATCTTCATGTATCCAGGAATCCAGAAGCTTGCTATTATAAGGGGTATCAATATGAAAAGGATTTTGGTTCTTGCATGCTCCCTGAAGGGGAAGTGATAGAGATGTATTATAACTGCTATTACTGACATCAGGGGATGTGACAGTATGGCAAGGCCTGTAGCAGCAGAGGCATGCATATATTTTTTGGTTCTCAGGAAATAAATCAGGAGCAGGATAAATTCCATTGAGAGAAGCTGGGGGAACTCAGCCATCATAAAAACATTGGAAAGCGCTGGTATCATGGCAGAGACTGCTGCAGCATAGAGGGCAGCATGTTTGTTGTATGTTTTTGCCAGATGATAAACTGTTACAGGAACCGAAAGAAAAACCAGTATTCCCAGCACTCTTACTGCTTCAACCAAGGGAAGGCCAAAAAACCCCAGAAAGGCAGCAAGGTAATGAAACAGAGGGGGGTAAGTGAAGCCGTTATCAGCATAGGGCTGCCATGTCTGGGGATAGCCCTGCTCTTTCACAAGCTCTGCCATCTCTGTATGTATTGCTGTGTCTGGTGTAACTCCTGCAGGATAGAGTATATAATAACCCAAGAAACCCAATATTATCAATAGAGCAATCATGGGGAAAAAGGTTTTTAATTTGATTCCCATGTATATAATTTAATCATATACAAATAAAGAGCGAGGCAGGTATGGAGAAATTTTACATAACAACAGCAATAGATTATGTGAATGCAAAGCCGCATCTTGGCCATGCATACGAGAAGATATGCGCGGATGTTATTGCCAGATGGCAGAGGCTTCTTGGCAGGGATGTGTTCTTTCTGACAGGCACAGACGAGAATGCCCAGAAGAATGAGCAGGCTGCGAGGGATGCTGGTGTTCCTGTCAAGGAATTTGTGGATAAAAACAGCACAAAATTTGAGGAGCTTTGCAAAAAACTTAACCTCAGCCATGATGATTTTATCCGCACAACACAGGAAAGGCATGTCAGGGTAAGCCAGGCAATTTTCAAAATGCTTCTGGAGAAGGGAGAGATATACAAGGGTGTTTATGAGGGATATTACTGCGTTGGCTGCGAGGCATTCATAACAGAGAAAGACCTGGTTGACGGGAAATGCCCTGAGCATGGCAAAGAGCCTGAATGGCTCAAGGAAGAGAGCTATTTCTTCAGGATGAGTAAATACACTGGATTTATACTTGAGATGCTTGGAAAAAAGGGTTTTGTGCTGCCGGATTACAGAAGGGTTGAGATGCTGAACAGGGTTAAGTCAGAGGGGCTGAAGGACCTTTCAGTGAGCAGGACAAAACTGAAATGGGGCATACCAACCCCGAATGATTCAAAGCATACAATATATGTATGGCTTGATGCCCTGATAAACTATATTTCCGCACTGGGCTATCCTGATGGGGAGAAGTTTAAGAGGTACTGGCCTGCAGATATCCATATGATTGGCAAGGGCATAAACTGGTTTCATTCTGTTATATGGCCCTGCATACTGAAGGCAGCAGGCATTGAGATTCCAAAAACAATACTGGTTCATGGGTATATAAATCTCGGGGGAGAAAAAATGAGCAAAAGCAGGGGAACCGTTATTGACCCTCTTGAGATTATAGACAAATACGGAACTGATCCCCTGAGGTATTTCCTCATAAAGGAAATACCCTTTGGTGAGGATGGTGATTTTTCCGAGAAGGCGCTGGCTGAGAGGATTAATGGTGAACTGGTTTCCGACCTTGGAAATCTTGTTTACAGGGTTTTGAGCATAGCTGAAAAATTCCATGGCAAAATAGAGGGCAGGCCAGAGCTTGATTCAAAACTCAGGCTTGAAAAAATCAAAAAATATATGGAAAGCCATGAGCTTCATCATGCATTGCAGGAGATTATGGCGTTTGCCAGGGAGGCAAACAAATACATAAATGAGAAGGAGCCATGGAAGCAGGAAGGCAAGGAGCTTGGAAACACATTATACAACCTGCTGGAAGGCATCAGGATTCTGGCAATCCTGCTGGAGCCGTTCATTCCTTTCACAGCTGAAAAAATAAACAAGCAGCTGGGAACAAAGCCAGGGCTTCTGAAGGACTGCAGATTCAGAAAATGGGAAGGGAAAATAAACAAGGGGGATTACCTTTTTGAGAGGGTTAAGTAAAAGCGTTTGTTTTTGCATGGCATCACTTGAGCAGGCTGCAAAAGAACTGAACATCAAGGCAGCGGTTTCCACGCTGATTATTTCAGCATTCGGGTTTGTGGCTGCTCTTTTCTGGAGGGATGCCATAAAGGAGTTTATCAATGAGTTTGTTCCCGAGGGGGAGGGGCTGCTCTACAGCTTTGGGGTTGCTATTGCTGTTACGGTTCTGGCTGTGGTTGTTATTTTTGTTTTGTCCAGATGGATGAGCACAAGCATAGTAAGGGAAAGGGTTAAAAAAAATCAAGTCAAAGGCCGACAACCTTGACAACATACTTATCGGAAGGGACATAAAAATAAGGAAAAAGGGAAAATAATTTTTTTTGTAGGTGAATGCTCACCAAAAATATATTCTCCAATATCCAAAAGTTTATATACTAGTTCTGGACAATAGTATAATGCCTGAGGATACTACATATAGTAGTGGGTTTTGACGGAAACACAATATGTAGTAGTTATCTTATAGTGGTAAATTGCATGGGAAAAGAGCAAAATCTCTCACAGATTGGCCGCTAAAACTGGATGAAGAAAGCGGTTTCCGTTACAGATTGCAATGCGAAGCATAAAACGACAGCTAATGCCAAGGACAGGATATGCTGCTAACAAAGCTGTCACCGTAACAGAATGCAAGGCGTAAGTAAAACATGACCGCTACTGCAGATAACCAACTGCATAAAGCCTGTAGCGGTTTCCGTTACAGTTCGCAAGGCGAAGATATATGAAATGTCCATTTTGTCATCATCCTGAAACAAAGGTTCTGGACAAAAGAGAGACTCCTGACAGGACCAACAGAAGGAGAAGGGAGTGCACCAAGTGCGGAAGAAGGTTTACCACATATGAAAAGGTCAGCGGGCTTATAACCAAGGTGAAAAAAAGAGACGGCAGAACTGTTAATTTTAACCAGGAAAAGATAACCAAGGCTATATGGGCAGCAGCACAGGCAGTGGGGGGAACAGATGAGGAGCTGGCAAAATCGCTTTCTGACAAGGTTGTTGCAACGCTTGAGGATAAATTCGGGGGCGTGACAATACCCACGGTGGAGCAGGTTCAGGATATTGTGGAAAAGGTGCTGGTTGAAAACGGTCATTACAAGACAGCTAAGGCATATATATTGTACAGGGAGAAGCACAAGAAGATAAGGGAAACCAAAAACCTCATGATTGATGTGAACAGCACAATAGGTGAATACCTTAACCAGACAGACTGGAGGGTTAAGGAAAATGCAAACGAATCATTTTCTTTTTCCGGACTGCTTCTGCACACAGCAGGAAAGGTTATGTCCAATTACAATCTTAATGAGATATATGAAGGGCCCATAGCAGAGGCGCACAAAAAAGGATACATACACATACATGACCTAAGCCATGGCGTGATTGGTTACTGCGCCGGCTGGTCGCTGAAGAATCTCCTTTTATGGGGTTTTGGGGGGGTTTCAAACAAGGTTGACTGCAAGCCGGCAAAGCACCTGAGCACAGTGATTCATCAGATGGTTAATTATATAGGATGCCTTCAGATGGAGTTTGCGGGGGCGCAGGCATTTAATTCTGTTGATACGCTGCTTGCCCCTTTTGTAAAGGCAGACAGGCTTGATTACAAAACAGTAAAGCAGAACATGCAGCAGCTTGTGTTTTCCCTGAACATACCATCAAGATGGGGTTCGCAGTATCCCTTTTCCAATATAACGTTTGACTGGGTTGTTCCGGAGGATATGAAGAATGAGAAGGCGGTTGTTGGGGGAAAAAGGCAGGACTTTACATACGGGGACTGCCAGAAGGAGATGGACATGATTAACAGGGCGTTTCTGGAGGTTATGCTTGAGGGTGATGCAAAGGGTGGTGTTTTTACATTCCCTATTCCCACTTACAATATAACCAGGGATTTCAAATGGGACTCTAAAAATGCAAAGCTGCTTTTTGAGCTTACAGCAAAATACGGGCTTCCATACTTTCAGAATTATATAGGCTCTGGTCTGGATCCAAAATCAATAAGGGCCATGTGCCTGCATCCAGATGAAGAAATTATTGCAAAAATAAATGGCAATATCAGAAAAACAACAATAGGTAAGTTGTGCGAAAACTTCAATCATGGATTTGATAAATATGGCTGGTCAGAAAATGAATATGATATTAAAGTTATGAGTTTAAACAAGGAAACATTCAGGCTGGAATGGTCTGGTATTAAGAGGTTTCTGAAAATAAAAGATAACAGAATGACTACCATCACTACAAAAGACGGCAAGGAAATAAGGGTATCAAGTGATCACATAGTTCCTGCACTGACACAGGAAGGTGTTGTATTGAAGCATGCTGAAGCTGTTAAAGAGGGCGATATCCTTTTTTCGGTAAGAAAAACGGATTTGTTGAGTAGGAAATACCAGATGCTGGGTTCCTATACAATCGACAGGCGTTTGGCAAAATTTATTGGTATGTTTGTTGCGGAAGGCAACTATCTTTATGACAGCAGAAAGCCAACAAAAGATATAAATTCACTGAAGGGGTTTCAGTTTTCATTCAATCTCTCAGAAAGGGATTATTTTGAAGAGATTATACAGATTGTAAAAGAGATTTTCAATTATGAATTAAAGGTTAAAAAAGACCCCAGATACAATACAATTCAGTTTTATATGTATAACAGCCGTTTGGCAAAGGAATTCTATAATGCTGGTTTAAGAAAATATGGCGGTGTGCCACCGGCATTGTTTAATTCTCCAAAAGAGGTTATAGAAACATTTTTGGAATATTTCTTTAAGGGTGATGGTTATGCAAGGGGAATGGAACTGCATATCTCTGATGAGTCTCTTGCCAGAGACCTTGTTATACTTTACTATATGATCGGTGTGCCTGTTACATACAGGAATAAAGGAGGTTCTCAGGTAATCAGAATACAGCACAACAGAGGCAGGGGCAGCCGGAATAAAGTTTATAGGGATATACTTTATGATAGAATTCCAAACTTTTTGATAGATTTTGATAATGTTGCTGGGACAAGAAAGGCTCTGTTTAGAAGCAGACATCAGACGGTTGGGGTGCGGCTTTTGAATGCCTATGGAGGAATCAGTGCAGAGGCACAAAAATTATTAATGAATGATGTTGCAGCAGTAGAAGTTGAGAAAGTAATTCACAGCATTCTTGATTATGATATAACTTTTTATGATATTGAACTTGAAAAAAACCATCTGTTTGTTCACTCTCTTGGAACAATAACACATAACTGCTGCCGCCTTAACATAAACCAGAAAGAAATAATGAAAAGGCCGGGAGGCATGTGGGGGCCGGGCGATTCCACAGGGTCTATTGGTGTTATGACAGTGAATGTGAACAGGCTGGCATATGAAGGGAGAAAAAAAAAAAAAAAAAAGAAAAGGAGGGATGTTGTAAAGGCTGCAAAGGAAATCTATTTCCGGAAGCTTGATTATTACATGAAGCTGTGCAGGGATGCACTGGAAACCAAGAGAGAGGTGGTAGAGAAAAACATGAAGAACGGGCTGATGCCATTTACAAGAAGATACCTGGGAACCTTCAGAAACCATTTTTCAACCATTGGTTTGTGCGGCATGAACGAGGCCTGCCTGAATCTGCTCGGCAGGGATATATCAACGCCTGAAGGCAAGGAGTTTGCAATAGAAACCCTGAAATTCATGCGTGAAAAATGCCATGAATTCCAGAAAGAGACAGGCAACCTTTACAATCTGGAGGCAACGCCTGCGGAATCCACATCATACAGACTTGCCAGGGAGGATAAAAAAATGTACGGAAACAAGATAATAACAGCAGGTGACAAGGTTCCATATCTTACAAATTCCACATACCTCCCTGCGGACAAGACAGATGACCTTGTTTTTGCGCTGGAGCATCAGAATGATATACAGCCATTGTATACAGGAGGCACAATGTTTCATACATTCCTTGGAGAGAGGCTAAGCAACGGGGAGGCAGCCAAAACCCTTGTCAGGAAAATAGCAGAGAACACAAAGCTCCCTTATTTTTCCATAACACCCACATTCAGCATATGCAAGGATCATGGCTATATAAAGGGTGAGCATTTCAAATGCCCGAAATGCAAGAAAGAATGTGAGGTTTATACAAGAATTGTTGGCTATTTCAGGCCTGTCCAGCAGTGGAATGAAGGGAAAACCGAGGAATACAAAGAAAGAAAAGAATATTCAGAAAAAACAGCGCTGAGCAAGCCGGTTCCGAATATGGTTGCCGGATAGTTTATTAATTTTGGTTCCAATTAGCTGGTAGTATGGAAAAATATGTTTCTCTGGAAGCAGGGAGTGAGATTTCTGTAGGCATTGATACATCCCAGTTCGGGGATATAGAGCTTTTTGCAACTGTAATGGAGTTTAAGCGTGTAGAAAAGAATTTCTGGGAGCGGATTGGTTTTGGGGGGAGCATTACAGGCAGGGTTTTTGTACATAACAATATTGTTCTGTTTGGTGCATGCGACAAAAACTTTTACTGCCTGGATTTGAATGGCAATGAGAAATGGAGGTTCCAGACAAACGGAATGATAACAGAGGGCTGTGATGTTTTCAACAACATTGTAATCTTTGGTTCTTTTGACAGGAACATATATGCTGTTAATATTGACACAGGAAGATTGGAATGGAAGTTTGAAACAGGGGACTATGTTGGAAGCAGGCCCATGGTTGATGGCAGGAGAGTGTATGTTGGCTCCCAGGACCATAATTTGTATTGCCTTGATGCAGAGACAGGTAAAGAGATATGGAGGTTCAGGACACTGGGGGGAATTGGAACAACAGCATTGATTAAAAATGGCAGGATATTTATCGGCTATCATGACTTTAATATGTACTGCCTTGATTTGAACGGAAGGCTTCTGTGGAAATTTCCAGCAAGCAACATAATAGCTGCATGGCCGCCTGCTTATCATAATGAAACCATATACTTTGGCAGCTGGGACAGGAATCTTTATGCTGTTGGTGTTGATGGCAAGCTTAAATGGAAGCTTCAGTTTGGTGCCCCTGTTATGTGCCCGTTTGTCTGGGACGGAAAGCTTTACTTTGGATGCTGGGACAACAGAATATATTCTGTTGATGCAGAAACAGGGAAAAAACTATGGCATTTTGAAGCCAAAGGATTTGGCTCCGGATATTTTGAGGTTTCTGATGGTGTGTGCTATGCTGCATCTTATGACAATAATCTCTATGCACTTGATGCATACACAGGAAAGCTTTTATGGAAGTTTGAAACAAACGGAATGATAATGCAGTGTATAGCTCATAGGGAAAGGGTTTATTTCGGCTCATGGGACTGCAATTTGTATTGCCTTGACCATGACGGAAAGCTTTTGTGGAAGTTTCAGACAAGCATAGCAAGCCCCTCGCCAATAGAGCCGCCTGAGGAGT
>JAFCEK010000075.1 GCA_017609225.1 Candidatus Aenigmatarchaeota archaeon
GAGAAGATTACTCCCCATGTTAAAGGGATTGGCATAATCTTTGGGAGTTATGTCAAGGGGCTAGAAAAAAAGGATTCTGATTTGGATATTTTTGTTGCTGGCAGCTATAATAGAAATGAGATAAATAAAGTTTCAAGAAACCTAGGTATAGAGGTAAACATAAAATGTTACCCCATAAAAGCCTTTGAAAAGAACCTTAACAAAGACATTCTGCTAAAAGAAATATTAAAAAATCATATAGTTTTCGTTGATGTTGAGCGATTTATAAGGGCAGTGTTTAAAAATGAATAAAATAATGTGGTGTGCTAAGAAAAAAGGAGGGTTGAGCTTGGTTGAGCCAAATTCTAATCTTGCCAATGCTTATATCAAAAAAGCTGAAGAAGCCCTTGAATCAATGAGGATAAATGTTATAAGGGACTGGAAAATTTCAACAGCATATTATACTCTCTATTTTTCGCTTTATTCCATTTTAACAAAAATAGGCATAAAATGCGAAATTCATTCCTGCACAATAGAATTTGCAAAAAGGTTTCTTAAGGATTATTTTGACGAAGAAGAATTAAACTTTATAGAGGATTCATTAAAAGCGAGGATAGATTCCCAATATTATATTGGCAGAACTGTTCCTGATGAACAATATAATCAGATGATAACAAGAGCTCCTGAATTTCTAGTTAAATGCAAATCCATTCTTATCAAATTAAAGGAGAAGAAAATTAACGAGATAAGAAACGAATTTCAAAAAGAATCAAATACTAATACGCTAAACAGATAGCTAATTATCCTGTCAATAACCAGTCCGGGCTTTGTTAGGGAGAATCTGCAAATGCAATGATTTATCTTGTTTTATTTTTTTGCAAGCTCATCATCAAAATATTCAGGCACATCAAGAAGTTCTGCAAGCAGCATGGAATGAGAAGGCATCATTTTGTATGTGTCATTGGTTGTTTCCAATTTAGCGATATATACACTATCCGGGGTTTTTTCATCTATGCATATTCTTTTAATCCTGGTTCCGGGCTGCTTGGAGAGGCAGCGCACAATTTCAAATATTGTATATCTTATGTCAAACGGTTTGCCTGCGTCACATTCATGAAAATCATATTTAGGGCATGGACCAAACCCCTCTAGGAAATCTGCATCAGATTTATCCATTCCCAAAAATGTTGGAATGCTTTCTTGTTCTCCTGTATAAAGTGCAAGGCAGAAGCTATTCGTATTCGTCCCTTGAAGAACTGCAAACTCTGAGGTATTTCTTCCATTTACTTTTAAATCCGTTCTGTACATTTTTGAAAGCATGAGCGGAGAAAACGGGCTGTTCATTTCTATTACTTCACCACTGGAGAGATGTGCCCTGGATGAGAATGTATGCCTGTTGCTTTCGCAGTTCTTATCTGGGCAAAACACCAGCTTTGAAGCCCTTCCATTTATTTTGAATTCTTTCAGTTTTTTTGCACAGGAGCATTCCAGAGGTTCTATATCCAGTTCTGTATAGTCCAGCCCGGAAAACATGTTTCCATCATTTGCAAGTCTCTTCATAACATAAAACTCGTTTTTTGGAAGCTCTTCATCATGAAGTGCTGTCAGCGCATATGCAATCTTGAATGGAATTCCATACATCCTTAAGGTTTCAGAATTTTCACCATAAATATCAAGACATATGTCTACTGTAATTTCTGCTCCAAATATTTGATTTTGGCTGCTTTAACCTCATATCCTTCTATTCTTCTCAGGGCCATGAGTAAAAATAGAGCATAAATTTTAAATTCTTTATGCTGAGCTTGGGCCCTTGAAATATCCCTTTTCCCTGTTTTTTGTCTGTGCCAGCGCCTGCTCCTGTGTCAGCCCCTTTTCAATCCTGTCCTCCCTGACTGTGTTTTTTGCAGGCAATGGCTGGAATCCTGGCTCAATTTTTTCTGTGTTCAGTTTTTTCAGTTTGTCAAACGCCTTAAGAATGGAATCCAGATCCCCTGACATCCTCTCAAGCTCTTCCTCTGTCAGGCTGAGTCTGGCAATCTCCGCAACCCTTTTCACTGTTTTTTTGTCAGGCATAATATT
>JAFCEK010000027.1 GCA_017609225.1 Candidatus Aenigmatarchaeota archaeon
AGAAAATCCTTGATCTCTTGTTACTTGTCCTGTTTGGGTACAACCACTTATAAAAACTATTACAACAATGGCTCCTATTAGTAATAAATAATTGAATTTCATTTTCATTAATCAAATATTTGCAATTAGATATTTAAATCTTTCTTTTTTATGCGAGCCGACCTCGATTGGACTTAACATTTTGCGATTAAGAGAAGTTTTCACCGAAGGTGAAAATTTGGGGCGACTTGCCGAAGGCAACAAAGCCCTCTTAATCGCTGTTCAACGACCGAACCGAAGGGTGAGGCAAGCGAACGATAGTGAGCGCAGAGTTGCAGATGCTCGGGTGGGAGGCGCGGGCCAGAATTATTTTCTAATTATTCTTACATTTGGAAATGTGTTTTTTATTCCCCTTTTCCATTCTTCGTATCTTGGCTCATAAACATCTACTTCAAATAAAACAATAACCAATTCTCCAAAATGTTGATAATATCTCATACACTTATCAGCGATTGTTTTTAAGTCTTGGGTTCTTGTAGGACCTTTAACTTCAATTGCTACATCGCCAACAACAATATCTGGTCTTGAAGAACCTTTTTGTTGTTCAATATCTGCATGAGGAAATTTTGATTTTAAATAACCAACTAATTCTACTTGGTAGGGAAACTCATTCTTATATCTTCTAGCTGGCTTAAAGTCTTCAATTGCTTCAACCACCTGATTAATCAATCTTTCCTTTTCTCTTGCTTCTTCGTCTTCTTTTCTCCATTTCTCTACTTCGTCAGGTTTACCCCATCTTTCATTTCCAAATCTATCAACGAATTTTACTAAACCTTTCGCCTTCTGCTCTTCTTCAAATGCTTTCTTTTCTGCTTCTTTCTTCTTTTTATATTTCCAATATAGCACAAATCCTACTACTAGTATAATAAGTATAACAACAAAAATAGTAACTATTGTCATAATATTTTGTTTTGCCCATTCTATGAAAGGTTGGATTACAAAAATCCACACAAGAACACCAATAATAATGAGCGCAATTGTCAATTGTGCCCAAGGGGGTAAATCACTAAAATTAAATTCAGGTTCACGATAATAAGATTGTTTTCTTTTGCTGTATCTTGACCTTGAATAAGAACTTCGCCTAGGTTTTTTCCACAAATCTTTTTCCCATTCACTCATTACATCCATTAAACTTCCTTTCTCATATCTTATTCCAGTTAATGGATCAATCTTATATCTCCTTCTTTTTCTTTTTGTCATTATTAACTGCTTAAATTTTATTTTTTAAATAATTTTTTATTTTTCTAGGCGCGCGCCTCTAAAGGTGGTTGGGTGGGGGAAGAGCATCTGCAATTTCGTTGAACAACTATTTCCCGCACTTTTTATTCGTATAATCCCTTAAATTGGATTTAAAGCGAAATTTTATAAAGCCGAATTCCATATAATCTCTTATGGAGTTGGATATTGAAAATCTTACACCACAAGAAAGGTATGAACTGATTGGAAAGCTCATTGAAGAAATTAAGCTGAGGAAGTATTCATTTGAAACAGGCAAAGCATATATTTCAGTTGCGAAAGAGTTTTTGAAGTCAGGCAAAACACCAAGAGAATTTCTGCTGTCCCATACAACAAAAAGCAGATCAACAATGAGATCTGTGTATTTTGCCCTGAAGTTCTTTTATGAGAATATTCTCAATGAAAAATTTGATGAGAAATTGCCATTAGCTAAGAAGAGTTTAAAACTGCCTGTAATATTAAATAGAGAGGAAATAAACAAAATGATAGAAGCAATAAGCAATATAAAACACAGGCTTGTTTTGATGTTCCTTTATTATTCTGGCTTGCGATTGGACGAAGTTAGAAACCTAAAATGGCAAGACATAGATTTCAACAGAGAAATTACTCATATTAAAACAACCAAAGGAGAAAAAGAAAGAATTGTATTTTTACATCCTAAATTAAAAGAAATGCTGAGGATTTATGGTATTAACAATCAAGGTCTTGTTTTCAAATCCCAAAGAGGTGGGAAGTTGAGTAAAAGAACAATTCAGAAAATTGTAAAGAGTGCAGCTAAAAAATCAGGAATAAAGAAAAAGGCAACACCTCATACTTTAAGGCACAGCTTTGCCACTCACTTGTTGGAGGCAGGTTGTGATATAAGGCACATACAAAAGTTGCTCGGTCATAAAAATATACAAACAACTCAAATTTATACACATATAGCAAACAAGGATATAAAGAACCTTGCTAATTTGCTTTAAGTTTATCCAAATCTTTGGCATTAATTTATTAATCAGAAAAACAATTCTTTTTTGTGGTTTTATGGAATTGAGAAGCAATGATTTTGAAAACAATGGGGATATGCCTTCAGAGCTTACCTGTGAGGGTCAGGATATATCACCGCATCTTGCATGGTCAGGAGCACCGGAGGGCACAAAAAGCTTTGCAGTATCCTGCATTGATCCTGATGCACCCATGGGCGATTTCGTTCACTGGCTTGTATGTAATATACCTGCAAATGTTAATGAGCTGCAGAAGGGAGAGAAACCTCCTGGATTGGAGATAGAAAATGATTTTGGAAAGCCGGGCTATGGCGGGCCATGCCCTCCCTCAGGAAAGCACAGATACTTTTTTGTGGTGTATGCGCTGGATGTGGAAAAGCTTGAAGGCGTGACAAAAGAGAATTTCCTTCAGGTAGTGGGAGAGCATACAATAGACAGGGCAGAGCTTGTAGGGCTTTACCAGAAAAAGGGCTAAACCATAAACCCCAGGCCATGCCTTTTCATGTATTTTTTAACTGCCTCTGTTCCCTTCACAGGGTCGCATGTGAATATCCTGCAGTACTCTGGCCTTTCGGAATATATCATGCATCTGTTTTCGTCCAGAAATATGCAGCTTCCCCTTACAATAATTTCATCTGCTTCCCCTCTTTCAACAAGACTGTAATAATCTCCAAAAACAGAATCCATGTCAGCTGAAACCCTTGGCCTCCATATTTTCCTTCCATCAGAGAGAACCTGAGAAACATAGAAAAGCTCATCAACAGTTTCCTTCCCGAAACTTTCCGGCTCTATAACCTCCCTGAACCTTTCCATTTCCTCAGGAAGAACTATTCCCTTTGCATCTGTGCAGCATATTACATCTTTGCATGAACATTCCATAATTAGATTTTAGGGGGAAATTTTTTATTTTGATTTGTTCATTTCCTCAAGAATCTGCCTTGCCCTCTCCGCATTTATGTTTCCTTCCTCAATCATTTTCTCTGCAACCCTCTCAATCATCTCTCCTTCTGCCCCTCCTATCACTGCTATGTTTCTTGCATGCAGCTTCATATGTCCTGCCTGTATGCCCTCTGTTGAGAGTGCCCTGAGGGCAGCAAAGTTCTGGGCAAGCCCTACAGCAGCAATAACCTCTGAAAGTTCCTTTGCTGTTTTCACCCCGAGTATTTTCAGCGCAACCCTGGCTATGGGATGCGTTTTTGTTGCCCCTCCAATTGTTCCAACAGCTATGGGAAGCTCAATCCTTCCCACAAGGTTTCCTTCATTGTCCTTTGAATATTTTGTCAGGCTCTGGTATCTTCCGTTCCTGGCTGCATAGGAATGCGCGCCTGCCTCCACAGCCCTGAAATCATTGGATGTTGCAATAACAACTGCATCAATGCCGTTCATTATGCCCTTGTTGTGCGTGGCGCACCTGTACTGGTCTGCCTCTGCAAATGCATATGCATCCAGAATCCCCTCAACAGCATCCTCTCCTATAACATCCTTTTTCCAGACAGCCTCTGCTCTGGCAAGCCTTCTTGTTGCCAGGTTTGATATAATCCTTAATCTTATCTTTCCTCCTGCAATCTCCTGGACAAATGGTGCAACCGCCTCAGCCATTGTGTTTACAGCGTTTGCCCCCATTGCGTCCCTCACATCAACATAAAGGTAAACAACAATCATTTTGCCCCTGGGCGTGTCAAGCACCCTGGCATCCAGATCCCTGAAGCCCCCTCCAAACTTTATGAGCATGGGGTCCTTTTCATTGCATATGGCTTTTATTTCCTCTTTTTTCTCCAGGATTTTTTTCACTCCCTCCTCAGGGTTTTCAGCATTCACAAGCTGTATCTGGCCTATCATTACAGGCTCATCAGAACTTGTCCTGAATCCTCCTGAAGCCCTGGCGAGCTTTGCTGCATAGCTTGCAGCTGCCACAACGCTGGGCTCCTCAATGCACATTGGTATAAGATAATCCTTCCCGTTTATCAGAAAATTGGTTGCAATCCCGAAGGGAATCTCTGTTGTCCCCACCACATTTTCAATCATCCTGTCCGCAACCGGCATTTCAAGCCTGCCTGCCTTTTTCAGCATCTCAGCTTCCTCCTCTGTCAGGCCTGCTATCTCTTTCAGCTTTTCAAGCCTCTCCCCCGGGCTGAGCTTGTGGTATCCTGATATATCTGAACGCATATTTCTCATAAATGGATTGGAAAACAAAATATATAAAATATTGCCTCAGGGTTCGCTTATTGCACAATTTAGGGTTTGGGCGGCTCTCCAAGGCATTTCCTGCATATTTCTTCAAAATCATCCAAATCAAATGGCTTTGCCAGGTAATGCGCCCCCAGTTCAGATTTAACCCGTTCTACTGCTTCCGGGTTTTTATCATTCAGCATGCCGCTCATAAGGCAGAACCCGGTTTCTTTGTCACCGGTTTCTCTTATAGCTTCAAGGAAATCCAGCCCTGTGATTCCTGTTCCTGTATCATAGTCAGAGAAAATCATGTCAGGCTTCTCCTGCCTGTAAAAATCAAGCCCCTCCTGCGCTGTGCCTCTGGCTGTTATTTCATAGCCTGCTTCCTGTTTATACCCAAGAAAATCTAAATACCGCATCAAGGCTGATCTAAGTATTTCTTCATCATCCACAACCAGTATTCTTTTTGCCATAGCAAACTTATTAATAGTAAGTTTTTTAAATACAATGTAACAAGGCAGTTTATATATGCTGGAGCTGAAATTCGATCCCAAGAAAGGTATCTGGGCAGAGGAACCGGATACCCTTGAGAAGTTAAGGAAGAACTATTTCGGTACTGAAAAGAATGGAAAAATTTATCTTGATATTGAGGAAGCGCTTTTTCTCATAAATTTCCAGAATGCAAGATGCAAGAGTCCTGATGGAAAGGACCTGGGTTTCAACCAGCTGGCATCAAGGTTTGTAGGAAAGGAGCCCAGGCTGTTTATAAAATACAATGCATACAGGGACTGGAGGGACAGAGGGCTTGTAGTCAGAAGGCTTGAAAAAATAAAGGCAAGGAAAACCAAAGCCCTCAAAAGATATCCCATGAGGGTGATAAGGCCCGAAGGGCTTGAGGCGGATGCTGTATGGTATCCGAAAAGTCTTTTTTCTGTTCTGCAGAGCAAAACCCTTGGAAAGCAGCTTTTTGAGGAATACTGGATAGGGCAGTTCGGGATTTACAAGCAGGACAGGGGCTCGCTGCTGAAGCTGGATTTCTTTGAAACTGTTTTCCTTGCAGAGCATTTCGGGCTCAAGATAATAAACGGGGAAACAGGAGAGGAATTGAAAGCAAAAAACATACTCAGTCAGGTTATCAGGGAGAGGGAGTATGCAAGGCAGCTTTATGACATATACGAGGACTGGAGATTGAGGGGATATGTTGTCAAGACAGGGTTCAAATTCGGTTCGCATTTCAGGATTTATTTTCCAGGTGCAAGCCCTGCAAAAGAGGGGAAGTATGTTCATTCAAAGCATGTTCTCCATGTGTTCCCAAAGGAGCAGAAGCTCCTGATTTCGGAATGGGCAAGAGCTGTAAGGGTTGCACATGGAGTAAAGAAAACATTTATCCTTGGCACAGGAAAGCTGAAAAAAAAGGAATATGTGGATTATCCTACTGATTTTGTTGCATACAGGAGGAAAAAAACCAAGCAGGGCTGGGTAAGGGAAACCCCTGAGGACAAGCCAAGATATCTGCTTGTGCCCATAGCAGAGGATGAGCATATAGGAGGTGTGGAGCTTGCAAGCCTGCTGAAAAAGGCGCATGAAATGGGGCTGGAGCTTCTGCTCTCAATAACAGACAGGGAAACAGCAATAACCTATTATGTTCTGAAGCAGATTGTTCTCCCTGGCTCTAAATATGAATACTATGAAATTGAATGGATGAAACCATAGATACAATTAATCTGTAAAGAGTTAGATTTTGCCTTCAGGTTTGTAAATGATTTTTATTTCCCCTCAAACAATTATTCTATATGGATGTCAGGGAAAGATGGAAGGCGTTTATTGGGGCTATTTCAGCTATCGGAGGCATTGGCTACCTGATGTTTTCCATTCTTGAGAGCAGGGTAATGAGCGAGGCGCAGAGGTATTTTGCCTTAACGCTTGTTTTGCTCATACTTCTGCTGCTTTACATAGAGTTTGTTGTGAAAAAAGAGCCGGGACAGGTGTAAAAATGAAGACATGTTTGGGGAGGCATGGAGGCAAGATTTTAATTTTGTTATTCCTAATACTGCTGGTTCTGCTTTTCCTTGAAACCTTTGGCATAAATACAATAAGCTATGTGATACCAAGATAAATTTCTTTATAAGCCATGAAATCAAAAATTATAGCATGGTAAAGCATAACGGGCTGGCAGCCATTGCATATATATTTGGATTTATAACAGGCATACTGGTTTTTTTGATTGCAGACAGAGGCGACAGGTTTGTAAGGTTTCATGCAGCGCAGAGCATATTCTTCTGCATTTCTGTATGGATTATTGGAACAGTAATATCCCTTGCATTAATGCCCTTTGCCCTGAACACAGGCATCTGGGGCATGCCGGGCATGATGGGGCCCTTTGCAATAGTATTCAGCGCAGTCTGGATTGTATATGTCCTTGTTGTGTTCCTTGTGTGGCTGTTCCTGATACTGAAGGCATATGCCGGCCACAAGTACAAGCTGCCCCTGATAGGGAATCTGGCAGAAAGCATCTCAGGCTGACTGGAAACAGAACTAATCGTAAAGCCCTCCTTTTGCTATGTCAATCACAATCACTATGATGGCAATGAAAAGTATAGCATTTCCTGCTGTGTCCCAGGGCTCCGGGAAGGTCTGGGTTAGGGCTGTTGCCTTGATAAGCCCTCCCATGATAGCTGCAACCACTGCACCGCTTGCTATCTTGTGCGGGCCCCTCAAAAGCCTCCCGGCTTTTGTTAGAACATCAGAAATCCTGTCCAGCAGGTCTTTTTTCCTCCTGGCCATGTTTTATATTTGTTCCCACTGGTTAAAAATGTAATTTTATGCTTCAAAAAAAATCGCATTCAAACTCGCCCTCAATTGCTGCAAGGCTTTTTGCCAGTTTTTCAGCATCTTTATCTCCGTTTGCCCTGTATATATCTGAAAGCACGTCCCATACCCATCTCATATCGCTGTCAGGGTATTTCTTTCTGTCTTTATACCTGCTCAAATCAGGATTGTTGGGATTTTTCTTCATGATCCAATCCAGAGTATAGTCTCTCCCTCCCAGCAGCATTTTTCTTAAGCTGCTGTGTGCTGTAAAAACTACAATTTCTTCTGGTTTTTCCAGTTCCAGCTCTCTTATCCTGCCTTTTTCAAGATAAATTTTCATATATAATGAAAGGGAGAAAAAAATATAAGTACAACTATTCCCATTTGTGCTTTGGGTTCCTTGGTATTATTATCCAGCATATAAGATATGCCAGTATTCCTGTGCCAAAGGCAAGCACAAAAAGAACCCATAGCACCCTGATTAAAACAGGGTCAATTTCAAAATATTCGCCTAAACCCCCGCACACTCCTCCCAAAATCCTGTCATTTCCTGACCTGTAGAGCCTTTTTACCCTGCCCATATTTAATTATATTGCTTAACTGCTTAAAATTCTCACATCTAAGGGTGTCAGATTAACTCTCAAAAGAAGCTTAATCTACCATCTTCTGGAACCTTCATGCCTTGGCTTTCTGTGCTTCTGGAAACATTCCCTGCAGTACACAGGCTTGCCTTCCATTGGCTTGAATGGAACCTGGCATTTTTTGCCACAGTCAGAACAAACTGCATCATGCATCTCGCGGCCAAACTTGTCTCTTTCTGCATGTTCTGATTTCTCTTCTTCCATATCTCTTAATACCTCTCTTATTTACCAGAAAAAGATTCAGACAGATTTATTCTGCCAAAACCTTAATCTACCTATCTAAATAGAACAAGCAGGTTAATAAAGCTATGTTTCCTGTTTAATGGGGGATCTGGGATTTCCGTTTTTCATTCATTCCTATCATATTTGAAATGCCTTTGTGCAAGACCAGACCTTCTTTCGCGAAAGAAGGGCTTGGTAATCGAACCCAGGTCGGAAGCGCCCCTTGAGCAGAATGCTGCAT
Source organism: Candidatus Aenigmatarchaeota archaeon (assembly GCA_017609225.1). Classification (GTDB taxonomy): domain Archaea; phylum Aenigmatarchaeota; class Aenigmatarchaeia; order QMZP01; family QMZP01; genus JAFCEK01. The sequence goes on from JAFCEK010000027.1 coordinate 8,346, forward strand.
TATTATACAGCAGTCCTATGCTCCAATGATGCCACTACACCAATCCCCCAGAATAAAATTAATAAGATTTAATAACTTAAAATGTTTTTCATATCCCCAGCATAACGCCTATTTCAGTCCCAATTCCAAGCAGTACCCTGTCCTCCTCATTAACCAGCTCATTCAGGGTTTTGCATTCGCCCAGCTTCTCTGAAAGCCTTTTCATTTCCTCTATGGATTCATCTGATACCTGCTTTCCTCCGTATTTTGCATTGAACTCTGCCCTCATTTCCTCAAGCCTTTGCGTGCAGCTGCTTGCCCTTTCCTGCATCCTGTTTTTCCTTTCAGCCTGGGCATTGTATCTGTTTCTAAGATCCAGATATTCCATGAATTCTTCCTGTGTATCAAATGAATATCCCCTGTAATAAAGCGGGTTATCCTCCTTGCGCACAACATATCCCCCTGCTGTTTCCAGCGCCAGCCATACAAGCGGCTCCACCTCTGCCATAACCCATGCATGGCTTATTTCTGTAATGTTTGAATAGGTTTTTTCTGTGTTTCCTATCCATATCTCTGTGTTGATCCCCCTCTCCTTCAGGATGTTCCAGATATCCAGGGCTGATTCTGCATATGCAGAGAAATCCCATTCTGTGTAATTATGCGCCTCTGCATAGCTGCCCAGTATATTTTCAATTGTTTTTGTGTTTTCCTCGGCAGAGATTATGCCTCCTGTAATGCAGCCGGACGAGAGAACAACTGCTGCCAGAATCCCAAAAAGAAAAAATTTTCCTATTTTTTCAAGATTCATATTTACTGCTGATTTGCAGGATTAATAAATCTATCGCAGAATCAGGCAACAGCTGCAAGAATCTCATCTTCCCTTCTTGCTGCGGGATATTCCTCAAATGCCTTTCTTAGTGCATCAGGCACTATCATGTTAAGCCCAAGCTCACGGCAGTATTCGCTTATTGCCTCATCCCTTCCCATGCCTGCCTCTTCCATTCTCTTTATGTCTGCCTGTGCATATGTAACCCTGTTCCATTCATCATCAAGAAACAGCACCACTATTTTAGTGGCTCTCTCCTGCCTCTCATCCCCGTCCCAGAATCTCTCAAACGCCTCCGGAACGCTTATAACATAGTCCAGACCTTTGTTTGCTTCATATTTTTCTTCCAGAACGCGCTCTGCTCCTTCCGGCAAATAAAAATCCATAATATTTTCTATGCTGCTGCCCGGAAAACCAAGTGCTGCGAGACGATACTTTATTGCATCAATGTCCTCAGGACCTATCATGTATTATATTATTGTATTTTATGGATATAAACTTATGGGTAAAATATCGCCTTATTACAAAGATGGTTTATAATTTTCAGATGCAGAGAGTGTTGATTGAATACAAGCCAGATAAACTATAACTAATATATTAAATCCCGGCGCCTATAGCACTCAAAAATTTTCCAGGGTCTTCCATATACAAATCAAACGCCTTCTGTATCCCGTTTCTTTTTATCCATTCTATGGACTGCCGCAGGTATTCATATTCAGGCCTTACAAGAAGGTTTTCTTTCATGTCTTCAACCCTTTCATATCCATTGGGTATTCCCAGCTTTTCTGATATTTCCCCTGCCAGCATATAGCTTATCCCCTCCACAAGCGCCTCATCAGCCTTCATAGCAAGCGCAGGGCTTCCTGTTTTATTTCTGTATCTTGATGCGCTTTCAATTGTGGTTAATGGCATAACTTCAGAGAATGGAGACACAATAGCGCTTCTGCCTGTGCTTATGAACAGAAACCATCCAGACAATTTATGGGTTTTGGGATTCGTGGAAAGTATGCCAAATCCCTCCCTTAGATATATTGTTCCTCCGGTTTTCGAAATTATTTTTCCTGTCTTCAAATCCCGTATATTTACCCACCGAACATCATAGCTGCTGTTGCCTATAAAGCCTCTTCCTCCAAAATCCTTCTCATAGCTTCTGTTTTCAACAACAGTCCATCTGATATCATACTCTTTAAGCCCCTCTAACCTCTCATATAAAAATTCAACCGCCTTCCTGCAGTATTCCAGAAGGGGATATGCATACCTGTCCTCTTCAGGAACCCCAAACACCTGCGTTGTATATTCAGCAAAAAATTTCTGGTTTCCAAGCCTTCTGATTTCAGAGTTCCCCCAATCTTCTAATTCACTAAAATTTTCTGTTTCCATTACAGGAATCTCAGTACTGAGAGGCCTGTATATGCTCATCATCATGCTCATCATCCTTTCAAGAGCTAAAAATGAATTGCAGTTGCTTGGCGCATCCAAAAAATCCCATGGATGCTCCCTGACAAGCCTGTTTATTCTTGCCTCTTTTTTTCTCTCTCTTCTCTCCACCCTTCTCCTCATCTCCTCAAAAATTCCTTTTTTCCTTCCCATCTTAAGAAATTGCATTAAACCTTTAAATATTGTTACTAAAAGGTGGTTTTAATTTGCGGATTTATATAATTAGCCCTTACATATGAGAATCATTCTCCACAACTGAAACAATGCCTGGTATTCTGAGCAATCTCTGTACATCGCCTTCATAATCTACATATGCAAATTGTGCATCTGTGTTTGCAGTTCTGTCAAAACTATAACCTCTGCAGCCTGCCTCTTCCAAGGCTTCTCCAACTTTATACAGATCGCATCCAGGCTTTAAACGCAATTTGAATCCCATAAGTAGAATTGACAGTAAAATTTATAAGCTTAAAAATGAAGGGAAGGTAAAACTTATAAAATTCAAACTCAATTATTAATTATTCAGAATTTATGCTCAACATATTTACACATTAATTGAAACAGCCTGGGACTCCTGGATGATTTGTTTTGTTCAGGAAATGGCTGTTTTTGAATTAGGCATTCAAAAGACAGAAGAAAATTAATTTTGGTAGTTTGTTCTATAAAGGAGCAAAGAAATGAAAAAGAATTTGGTTTTTCTAATCTCGTCACTTCTATTAATGGTTGTTTCTATAGTACTTGTAAAGGAGGTGAAGGAACTTAAATGGGTAGGGGTGATGGCGTTTGTAGTATGGATTTTATCACTGTTCAGAATAGTGATATTGTTGAACCATTCGTAGCCGCCACGCCAGCAGTGCGGGGCACAGGGCGAGCTTAGGTAGGGCAGAGGACTCATTATCCTTTGCTGTGGGTTCGAATCCCACCCCTCTGTGCCTTTGTATTGTCAACTTAAAGGGATATACTAAAAAATCTTGTTTGGAGTGTAAAAAAGAATTCCATTGATTTTACCTTCATGATGTTATAAAGAGAGTATTTCGGAAAATCCAGAATAGTCCAGGATGGGAGCATAATATTACCTATTAGTATATTATTATTAGTAATATATTTAAGCGTTTTTCAGGTAATTTTTATATTACAAAACTCTATTACCAATAGTATATGGGCAGAATTAAGCTAGACGGATACAAATGCGAGAGATGTGGCCATACTTGGGTACCCAGAAATAAAGGGAAACCCACGGTTTGTCCCAAATGCAAAAGCCCTTATTGGGATAGGGAGAGGAAAATGAAATGACAGATATAAATGAAGAAATAGTTGCATTATATTTTGAATTGAAAGGTTATTTTGTGCATAAAAATTTGAAGTATGAGATTAAGAAGGGCAAAACCAAGGGTGAAAGCGATATAGACCTTGTGGTTTTCAAGGAAAATCCAAAAAGGGATGAATTTAAAAGAGCGATTGTTGAAGTTAAGGGATGGCATAATGAAACATTTTCTCTATCTTATTTTGAAGATGACAGAGAAAACAGGATTTATTATTTTGTAAGAAAGGAAGCAATTGAGGCTGCAGAAAAATTCTTCAAAGCAAAAGATTTTGAAAGGGTTTTGGTTGTTCCAGAACTATCCAAAAAACAACGCGAAAGCTGTATCAGAGAAGCAAAGAAAAGAGGAATAACCAAAATTTTAGAATTTAAAGAAATTCTGGATTATATAATTCAGAAAACAAAATGGAATAAAAATTACAAAGATTCCACAATACAGCAGGTGGTAAGGCTTTTTAAGTTGTATATATTAAAAGAATATTGAATTTAAATTTTTGTTTAAACTTTTATTTAAATTATAATGATAACTTTATATAGTATTAATATTAAAAATATATTATAAAATAAGGAGGTAATATATATGCAAGAAGATAAAATTAGTTGGGGCAAAAAAATGATAAAGGTCGCCATTCATTTCTGGACGAATAATCTTCCGAAAGGAACAGATGAAAAGACAGCATGGGCAGGTGGAGCAATCCATATGTTAGCTAATAAACAACGAGGTCTTAAACATAACCATGTCTTTTTCAATAATATAGAAGAACTTTTACCTAAGCTTCAGGAGCTATTGAACAGAAACGGAGTTAAACTGATAAGACCACCTGCAAAATACGAAATTGTTGATTTAACAAAAATTAATAATATAGATAAATGATGGATTATCTGAAACTCTTAATTTGTTGGGTGTAAGAAATGGTTTGGTGTAGCTGTAAAAAACCAAAAATAAAAGAAAGTAGAAAGATATTACGAAAAGATGATAAGTGTCTTAATTGTGGTAAGAAAATAAGAAAATATTATAAAACAAAAGATGGTAAGTTACAATCTTTAAGAGTAGCACAAGAGGAACATGAATGTAAAGGATGTTATAAAATCATACAAGAAGGGGAACTTTATTTTCAAATGAGTGTTGACGGAGAACTGCCATTCGAGCCTCCTCACATATGGGCGTTATGCCTTAATTGTTGTCCAAAAAGAGGAGATAAAATCTTAATTTAATAGATTTGAGAAAAATATAATTTTGTATAATATAAAATATATTTTATATTATAGATTTACTTTTATTCTTTTCAATACAAAATAGTTGTGGTAGGGGAATAAAGAATAAGAAATTACCTATAAATGTAATCTGCTCACACCCATATTATAGTTATCAGGTTACATATATAAACTTTCAATCGGCAATTGTCTTATTCTAAACCTCTACCCATGTAGAGAAGGAGGAAATACTCAACTAAAATGGATTCGATAGATATAAATCTATTGAATTTGAATTTAGGATGGGTAGCTCCTGTATATGTTCAAAATATTTGTAAAAATTGGTTTATATGGCTCAATCGCAATAATAGCATTGGGTTTATTATTTGGTGGTTGGTCAATAAACCAATTTACAAAATCAATAAATGGGTTTTTAACAGCCACATCACCAATTGGAACAGCAGAGCCAACAATACCTGAAGATCCAGGAAGCAGCTTTATAACAGCTGGATGGATAATAATAGCAATTTTGCTATTAATAAGTACAGTAAAGGCTTTTGGATAGAAATGATAAAGCAGAGGGATTATTTTTTCCCTCTGCATATTCATAAAGGTAGACAAATATAAATTTTTTATAAAAGATAAGCATATATAGCTGTTTATAATTTTCTTTCATAACATAATTACACAGTTACAGAATTTTTGTTTTCACTCACATTTTTGTAATAAGAATTAAACAGAAATTTTCTTACTTTAAATGGGGTGGGTACTTTAATTAAATTTCCAAAAATTTCCAGCTAGACAAATCGTTTGGATTATACTCGTATTTTTCGTTATCGTTATATCTCCATGTTCCATTTACATAAATGGCAATTCCACCCCAGAGTTTCTTTCCTTTCTTATTTTGCTCTTTGATGTATTTTTGCAATCCTTCTGCTCTTGGACCAGCATCTTTTGCGGTCATTCCACTTTTTGTATCAAATAAACCAATTGTTCCATCTGTAAATTGAACAATGAAATCAACATAAAAACCTCTTTCAAAACCATTTTCATCTTTGTATAAAACAGCAAAATACTTTATTTCATTCTCTCCATTTTTGAACCACCATTTTACTTTTTTGGATTTATCTAACATTTCCATAAACATTTTTTCAGGTTTGCTTGGTTTTTTTGTATAAAAGGGTTTCATTATTGATTTTGGATGTTCTTCTCGTTTGTATTTGCTATTGTAACTTATAATAACAGGTACTTCCCATTTCGGTACTTCCTGCAATTCTCTTTTTTCGCTTATTTTTTCAACAACTTCTATTTTATATCTTTCCTTTGCCAAATTGATTAAATCAACAAAAACCTGCACATTTTCTTTTCCTAATACAATTCTTTGAACTTGAGGATCATACTTTTTTAACCTAAATTTTTGATTAAAGAAATTGTAAATTGCTGTTTTCGTTCTGTCGCTGGAATCAGCAGGGGCATAAGGAGTGCAATTATCATAAATAAATTTATCAAATCTCTGTTGCAATTCAGTTTCATTTAGCTGCACATCTATTGTTCCCTTATGTTCTATTTCTCCTGTTTTGTCAATATTAAAAATTTTTCCATCTGCAATAATTGGGCTTACTATTTTTGACGGTCTTACAGTTATTTTTTTCTTCAAATTTGTTTCTTCTGCTAATTGCATAAAAATTTTAACAAATTCGCCAGATAGTCTTGTTCTTGCTCTTTGTCTTTTCAGGTAAATTGATGGTAATGAAATATTTTTGTAAAGTTTATTATCTCTTTTTGCTTCGTAAATAGTAATATAGTCCTTTGCATAATACTCTGTTATTGTAATGTTTGGTAAGTTGGTAAAAACATAACCTTTGTTTAACTCGTTATGACTGTAATATTTTAATTCTGGCATTCTCATTATTCTGCCAATTGTTTGTATTGTAAAAGTGAAACTTTTTGATTCTCTGAATATAACAAGGATTTGAGCCCTTGGGCAATCCCATCCCAAAGCTATGGCTTGTTTGAAAACTAAAATTTCTACTTCATTATCTGGTTTGTCTATATTAACTAAGGTATCTGTTTTTTCTTCAGAAAGCCAGACAGCAAGTTTTCCATTTTCTTCAGTTATGTTAAATTTATCTTTTAGAATTCTCAAAACTTCATCTTTTTTATTAATTAAATTACTTCTTTTATCTGGCAACTGAATCAAAACAAGAGGATTAATATTCGTGCCTTCTTTTTTATATAGTTTTGCTAATTCTTCCCTTTTCTTTAATGCTTCTCCTATAACTAACTCGTCAGAGCTTTTTCTTCTATTTTCTGGGATATTTAAGAAACCGGGATTAACAGCAATCTCTGATTTAATCATCTCCTCAGCTTTAACTTCTGAAATATCAATAACTTCTATTTCCTTGGCAATATTTTTATGTTTAGGGGTTGCTGATACTTCAATAGTTACCTTTGGCCCGATGGTTTCTATTAGTTCTTTTGACCTTTCAGATTTTGCTGTATGATGGCTTTCATCTATAATCAGAATTATATCTCTTCCTTCTTCTCTTGTGTTTTGAATGATAGTGTTTAAATTATTATCCTGTTCGTTTTCCCTTACATAAATATTGATATCTTTTTTATTTATACTATGCCAATTTATGAATAAAATCTCATTTTCCCCTATTTTTCTATCTTCCAAATCTTCAAAATAAGAGCATTGAATTAATCTATCATCTTCGTAATATTTTTCCAATTTTTCTTTGCTTTGTTCATGTAGCATTCTTACAGAAATCCAGATAAAAGACAATTTCTTCCCATACTTCCCTTCTTTTACTAATTTCTTCAATGTTTCAGAAACCATTAGTGTTTTTCCTGAACCTGTTGGGGCCTGAAAAATAACTATTTCATTTTCAGGTAATTTTAAAGCTCTCTCTACTTTCTCTTTTAATCTTTCTACAGCCTCTTTTTGATAATTTTTTAACTCTATCATTTGAATATCCTCCTGTAAACATTTAGTATAACAGCAGGTATTGGTTTTAATTCAACCATTTCAACTACATCTTCAAATTCTTCCTCTCTTGCACTCTCATCTAAAGAGAATACATATACTACAAATTTCTTTTTTAATTTTTTAACCTCTTTCTTAAATGGCTCAATTCCTTCATCATCATAAATAATTCCTAAATATTTGCCTTGTGGATTTTTGAAAATTCTGAATTCTTTACCTTTCTTTACTTCATCAAAACAGTCTTCTTTTAAGCAAAGCATTTCTGTTGATTTATCTACAAGTTTTCTTTTATTTCTGTCTGTTGGCTTTGCATCAACAAAAGCGGTTTTAAAGTATTTTAGTCCGCTAGGTCTGTTACTAACCAGCTTGCTTTTTGATTCTCTTTCTAAATTTCGTATAATCTTTTGAACCCTTGGATAACATATTTCTGTACAAATATTGCCTTCGTTATTAGTACACAGGATAAAGCTATGACTAGTTTTATTTTGATTATTTAGTTTTAATAGAGCATGTCCTGTTGTACCTGTCCCAGCAAAAAAATCGAGTATTATTCCATTCTTTATTCTATTACTTTCTAATACTACAGAAAGTAAAAATTCTATCAAAGTTGTCGGTTTAGGATAATCAAAAACTTTCTTTCCAAATATCTCTTTAATCTCTTTACTTCCATCTTTAGTCATACCAACATCTATTAAAATACTTCTAGGTTTTATTTTGTATTCATTA
>JAFCEK010000028.1 GCA_017609225.1 Candidatus Aenigmatarchaeota archaeon
AAAGGACTTGATTGTGTCAAATCCCAGATATGGATTAACAGTCAGCATATCAACATCAAAACATGGTCCTTCAGATTTTATCAGTTTCACTTTTCCAAGATGCCCGTCAGCGTATGCATCTGTTGTTGAGCCAATATCATTCCTCTTTCCATCCCCAATTACAACAGCTCCCTGGGACTTTGCATATTCCGCTGTTCTTTTGAAGGCATCCAGACCCGGGGGGCCATGCTGCTCATAAAAAGCCATCTGCAGCTTGTAAGCAGCAGCAATATCCAGGGTTTTATCAATAATAAGTGTGTTGAAATCAGCAATTGCTGATGCAACAGCCTCCGGGGTATCGCCATGCTCTCTCAGGGCTCTTTTTTTTATATGTTCAGGAATTCTGTCAATCCTCGGGTCCAGGCCAACGCAAACAACACTTCCCTTTTCCTTTACTGCCCCAATGATCCTGTCTGCAACATTTACCATACACATCAAACCTCTAATTCCATGGGAACAATGCCATGGTCTTCGTATTCTTTTTTCAATTCTTCCGCAATAAATGATTTTTCCACACCTTCAGGCGGTGTCCATAATTCAAAGGTAACAGGAAGTATTTTTGTTGCATCTGTAAGGGCATAATGTCTTGTGCCTGCATTTCTGATTTGAGCAATATACTCAGCAACACCAAAATCAAAGTCTTTCCTATCATCACCCTTGCCTCTGGCTGCCTTTTCCATTCTGTTGCATTCGCATATGGTTGCTATAACATTCAAGCCAGCATCCAGGCACTTCTCCAAAACAGCCGCAAGAGAATCGCCTGTAGTGGTCACATCCTCAACAATCACAACCCTGTCTCCTTCTTCCACAGGACCATTGAAGTAAGCATCCCTGGGGTCGCCATGCTCCTTTGGCTTTGCCCTTACCTGAGCCTGCTTGCCTCCCAACTCCATATTAATATGGTCTGTCAGCTTGGTTACACCTTCAGGCACATTCAGAAAATAATCAGGCATTATTCCATTATCTTCGCAAAAATCAAGAATAAATTCTGCAAGTCTGACCATAGGCTCTTTGTAATCCAGAAGTTTTCTGCCGTTCCAGTACCAGAATGATTCCCTTCCGGACGAAAGCGTTCTTTTTTTCGGAAAAATACCCACAACACTTTCTCCTTTAGGGCTTTTATACTCCAAAACAAAGCTGTGATAGGCATTCTGGTCAAAACTCATAAATTTCCCTGTTAAAGGTTGATAAAGAAACAATTTAAATAAAATTGTTCCAGAGTTGTTCCGGGTTATGCTGAACCAGAGAAAACCATTGTTTTCAAACAGCGGATGTATGGTTCTGGTTCAGCAGCTGTTGCCTCGCCAAGAAAACCGCCGACTTTAGTCGCGGATATACGGAGGCAACATTATCTCCAGTCATATGACTCAACAGGGAACCTTCCGGTTTCCTCGCCTTTTTTATAATGAATAATTTCCCCTGTTTTGGGATAATAAATTCTCCTGAAAAATCCTGCCCTGCATTCAAAAACCCTGCCCTTTTCTGAAAGCAGGAAGCCGTATACCCTTGGCTCCATGCTTATGCCAAGAAGTGCTTTTCTGCCTGTGCCTGCAGGCGGCCTTCCCTTTCTTCTTTCCCTGAGCTTTCTGGACGTTCTTCTGTCATAAAAAATATGCCTGCTTCCCTCCCCGATCAGTATGATGCCGTTATCATCCAGTACAAGGGCACCATCAACCTCTTCCCTTTCCCCGAGCTCTGTAATCATGTTCTTAAATGCATCAGTAGCATTATCATCATATATGCTTAGTTTTATTGATTCTGTCTGCCTTTCATTCTCCAGCGGGATACCCATTCTGAGGCAGATCTCCCTTCCTGTGGAAAGCCCCTCTGACTGGTACAGCACCCTTTCCGGGTTGTTGAGCGTCAGAAGCAGATCAGAAAATGTATCCCCGTACAGGTCCATGGAAACCTCTACAAGCGTTTTCATGACTTTCTGCCTTGGCTTCAGCTTCCTTTTCATTTTATCCAGAAATAATTTGAATGCAAAAAGATTTAAACCCCGCGCTTTGGCAACCAATAAGAATAAAAAACTTATTCTCTCATTTTAACCAGATTGATATGAAAACGCAAAACAAAAGCATGATTGCTGGATTATGCCTGATTGCTGCAGCAGTTGTAGCAGTTATTTCCATATCAGTTACCGGTTTCTTTGGCAATGCTCCTTCAGGGAACATAATCGGCCCTGACCTGAGCGATATTTATGCAAAGTTTACATGCACAGCATGCAACGGGAAAAGCATAGCAGAATCTGATTCCATTACAGCCCTTGGCATGAGGGAATATATTCAGCAGCTTTCTGCCAGAGGGTTTTCAGGAAACGCGTTGTTTATTGAAGCACTGAAAAAATTCGGCTTGTACAGCCTGTCTGATTCAGAGCTCAGGAAAAGCATGAAGGAAATGTTTAACCATTCGCCTCCCGAAGACAGGCCTGTTATATCAGTAAGCCCGATGGAGGTAAATCTTGGAAACACAACCCAGGCAGCAGGCGTTATACTGACAATGTTCATTGTAAAAAACATGGGAAAAAGCGACCTGATAATAACAGACCTCAAGACAAGCTGCAGCTGCCTTGTTGCAAGCTTTGTTGTAGATGACAGGGAAAGCCCAAGGCTTGGCAGGTTCAGCCATTCCTCAGGATGGTCTGTGACAATAAAGCCAGGCGAAAGCGCAAGATTATGGGTATATTATGACCCAAGAGTCAATGGCTGGTTTACAGGCCATGCAACAAGATGGGTTTTCATAACCTCAAATGACCCATTAAACCCTGTAATCCAGATAAAGGTTGAACACTACCAGGTGGACACGCTGGATGTTAACCCATAAGCAAACATTTACTTTATCCTCATTGTTTCTATCTGGTTATCCTTTCTGCTGACAATAATCTCTCTGCCCGGAACACCATACTCCTTCCAGCTCTCCAGGGCCTCTCCTGCAGTCATTGTTGACTCGGGATTGCTTCCAACCACAAAAAGAATATAATATCCGTTCATTTTCGTGAGCCTTATTGCTGCCTTTCCTGAATCAAGAGAGAGGCAGTCAACAAATATGTTTACAAACTTGTTATGGGGCTCAGCGCTGCATGTGCCTATAAATATAGCATTCTGTTTCCCTATGCCTTCCAGCGAACCATATCTTACGGGATCCGGCTCCCCTATTCCAAGGCCTGATGCAATAGCGTTTGCTGCTGCTATGTCTTCCGGGATTGCATTGTCATCAATCACAAACACAGCGCTGAAATTGTCTGCCATGAAAAACTGGGGATAGTACTTCATATCAGTTTGGCCTGAGAAAGATATATCCTGCTCCGGCACATTCACAAACAAAACAATACATAAGATTACCAGCAGCGCCAGCGGAATTAAAATATATATTCTTCCTGACATAAGAAATAATTCCAGATAAGTTATTTAAGCTTAAAATAGTGGAAAGCAAATATATATAGAGATGGTTTTATGTGTCCATGCGGAAAGAAGAGAAAGAGAAGCAAAATGAAAAAACACAAGCTTAAAAAGAGAAGAAAGAAAATGAGGCACAGGAAAAAAAGGTAATATTATGGATGAGATAAACCAGGGAAGGGTATCAGTAAGCATTCATGCTGTTGCTGCAATAATAATGGGCTGGCTCTCGGTGCAGATTGCCTCAATGAGCAGGGCGCTGTTTGCAGTGGCTCTCGGACTTGTTATACTCTATATAGTGGGGTTTGTCACCCAGAAAATAGTTGGAAAAAAAGGAATAAAATGGTGGTTTGGAAACGGCATAATAATATATCTCTTTATCTGGTACATAACATGGGTTTTCCTGTTCAATCTTCCCTTATAATTAATATGAATATATAATGCTGTATCGGTTGCCTTGGTGGTTGCATGAAATTTCTGCTTGACACGAATTTTCTTATGCTGCAGGGGAAGTTTAAGGTTGACATATTCAGTGAGCTGGAAAAATTCGGCAAGGTTGAGGCATACACAATCAATCTTGTGGTAAATGAGCTGGAGAAGATTGCAGGCGGCAGGGGAAAAAACGCCATGCATGCAAAGGTTGCCATATGGCTTATAAGGAAGGAAGGCGTAAAGATTCTTCATTCAAAAGGCAGGCATGCTGACCCTGCCATAAAAAGATTTGCAGCCAACGGGTATTATGCAGTCTGCACCCAAGACAAAAAACTAAGGGACTACCTGAAGAAAAAAAAGATACCTGTTGTCTTCCTCAGACAGAAAAAATATCTTGTTATGCTGTAATTTTTTGATAAATATTTTCCAGCAGTCAATTGAAAAGTGTTTTTTGGACGCTTTCGTGTCTCTTCAGCTTATATTGTGACACGAGACATCTCTTCATCCTATTGCACAGATGAGATGAAGATTTCCGATAGTTAGCAAATAGTTCAGTTAGCTGAAAAAGTGTCAGGGCTCCTATCGGTTTGTTTTGTTGGAGTCCCTGTTTTTGGACGCTTTTTCCGATAGTTAGCAAATAGTTCAGTTAGCTGAAAAAGTGTAACGCCTCCTTTGGAGGTGTGTTTTTTTGGACGCTTTTTCCGATAGTTAGCAAATAGTTCAGTTAGCTGAAATGGAGGTGTGTTTTTTTTGGACGCTTTTTCCGATAGTTAGCAAATAGTTCAGTTAGCTGAAAAAGTGTCAGTTCTTGGACCTTTTCATAAAGCCGTTGTCATGAAAAGTAATAACATGCTTTCTTATGGCATCCCTTATTGCCTCTGACCTGTTTGAGTAAGCCCCGCAGTCTATAAGTTCATCCAGCCTTTCCATAAGTTTTTTTGTAACCCTGACCTGAATCGGAATCATATAAAACCCTTGTAACCTTTAATGCAGACCTGCCAACAGCCAGACCTGATTTCTTATTTAACAGTAAATAATTTAAATCTATTCCCTGCTTGTTCCATGAGTAATCCCAAACACATTACAGATGTAATGGAAAAATGAAGGGTATTTAAAATTTAATCCCAATTTAAGAGCAGCAGCTCCATCAAGAGGGTACAATATCATATGGAGAGATTTACAGCAGGTTGATTTCATGGCAGGTTTGGCTTTGAGGATTATAAAAAAACCAGTGGATGAGGAGGCAGAAAAAAAGGTTATAGAATCATTTCTTCCTGACATGATTGAGATATGTTCAAATCATATAAGGGCAGGGATAATACATCTTCTTGTGAATTCACCGGCAACAGGCCATTCCTTAAAGGTTGAGGACATGGCATACAGGCTGGGAACATATCACAGGGTTGTTCTGCATCATCTGGAAAGACTGAAAAAATGGGATATTGTTGAGGTGAAGAGGCTCAAGACATATGGCAAGAAAACAAGGAGAAGCGTCTGGGGGCTGAACCTGAAATACCCCAACTGGATTTTTGAGGTTTACAATTCAATAAAGAACGGATTCAGCGAAAGGGAGCTGAAGATGCTTGTAAGCAGGAACAAAAGCCTCAGAAACTATTCAAGGATAACAAGAGACAACTGAAAGCTGTTTTTATGAGCTGTTCATAACTCAGCAGACAGGCCGGGCTAGTGTTCTGGATTAGTTCTGGAACAGCAGTGAAACACCAGGGGAACATGCATGGAACAGCAGGGGTTATATTGTTTTCCCTTTTAAAGAAAAACATGAAATTTCATTTGGCTTCTGTAGTGAATATAGCGCATTTAAAACAAGCATCATGCTCCATTATAACAAGGCAGGCATTTGCCTGTAATGGAGAACACGGAGACTTCGTGTCTCTTGATTATGCGCCGAGGAGGGGCGCAACAGATATTATAAATACCCAAAATAGGAGGGGGATAGGATAGTATGAAATACTTTGCAGGAATTATAGCATTGCTTACACTGGCTGTTCTGGTTTCACCAGTTCTTGCAGGCGGACCTCCGGGATGTCCTTCTGGATATTCATGTCCTGGAGACCCGGCATCAATTACAACTTTGGCATCCATAGATGGTTCAGGCAGCCCACCAACAGTAGAATATGTTTGGGTGCTTCCTGATGAAGACCCTTTGACAAGCGGAACACAGTTATGGCCAGCACTTAGCGACACCAGAAATGACATATACGCATGTATCGTGGTTTCAGACCCGCAGGGCAGGGACGACATCCAGAATGTTTATGTGGATGTCTACCATCCAAACGGATCATTCAAGTACCAGGTGCATGCAGTAAAGCTTGACATAGACCAGGACGAAGAAGAAATTGAAGACTGCAAGCTTGATGCCTTGGAAGCTGGTCTCATAACACAGGAGCAGTTTGATGAAATAAACTACCAGATATTTGACCAGCCGGCATGGTACATGTACAAGGTTTATCTTCCAATGCTGTACCATCAGCCAGCAGGCGAATACGAGGCAAGGGCTTGGGCAACAGACACAAGCAGTGAGGTCAGTGATACATTAAGCGCATACTTTGACTGGGTAAGCACAGTTGCTGTTGAGCTTGGCTTCAGCACACTTGACTTTGGACTTATCCAGCCATCTGTGTACAAGGTTATACAGGGTGACTATGACATGGCAACATATGATGCACCAACACTGAAGAACGAGGGAAATGAGCCAGCTGAGATTTCAGTTGTGTTCACAAATATGACTGGTAATATCCATAATAAAATAATAGATGACTTTGACGCACAGTTCAGGGCTGAGCATCTGTTCTTTGAATCAGATGAAACTGTAACATTCGAAAACCCACTTGAGCTTTGCCATCAGGAGAAGATTGACTTCTCTGTGCATGCAGATGTGGGAACACCAACAGACACATATGTCGGAACAGTAACAATCTATGCAGCAGCTTATGAGTAAGCCAAAAAACAAAACATTTCCTTTCTTTTTCTTTTTTATTTTCTTTGCATATAGTGATTGGTATATTGATTAATTTTAATCAGGCTTGGCAGAGCGATTGGCTACTAAAGAGTTGGAAAAACATAAACTTTAAAAACCTTTTGCCTGCGCACTACGCATGCACTACATAGGTTTAAAAAACTTAATATCCCTATTTAGCATGTGATTAAATGAACAGAGAGAATACAAAGAACGCAATTGCTTTTATGGTTTTGTTTTCGGTAGTTTCCCTGCTGTTTGCAGGCAGTGCAGCAGCAATGGGACTTTCACCTTCCAGAATAACAATAGACAGCGCGCTGAAAGGGGAAACATACCAGCAGAGCCTCAGGGTTTTCAACCTTGAGGACAGTCCTGTGGTGGTTGAATTCAATGTAACAGACAATTTCACAGGCTGGGCAACCTTCTATAATGCTGATGACCTTGAAACCCCAATAACATCAGGCGAGATACCCGGAAACGGGGACAGCTTCTTCCTTATGAAGATACATATACCTGAAGACACTCCAAACGGCGAGTACACAGGAGACCTTGTTGTAAAAACAGCAGCAGGCAGCTACACAGGAACAGAAACAGGCAGCTCTGTTTCACATGGTATAAAAAGCAGGATGAGGATAACAGTCACAGGAGATGAGCTGCTTTCAGGGGAGGTTCTTGGCATCACAATATTTGATGCAGAGGTGAACAGGGAAACAAGGGTAAGGCTGCAGTTCAAGAACACAGGAAATGTAAAAGAGAATCCTGTATTAAAGGCAGATATAAAAAGGGAAGGAAGCAGTATTGACAGCTTTGAGTTCACAGGCCCTGATTTCCAGGTTGGCGAGCTTAAGTCAGTTGATTTCAGCTGGGACACAACAGGAAACCCTCCAGGAGAATATACTGCAGATGTCAGGGTATATCTTAAAGACATTATGATACATGAAGAAGAAATAAACTTCACGATTTTTGAGAGGGGGGCACTTACCGCGTTTGCAGAACTCATGGAGGTAAGCGCAACCGAAAATGTAGCGCCTGGAGGCACTGCAAGAATCTATGCAAGGATATGGAACAGGGGGGATATAGACATAACAGCTGTTCTGAAGGCTGAGGTATATTTCAATGGAGAGCTTGTTGATGTTATAGAGAGCGATGATGTTTATGTAAACAAGGACCATTTCGGTGAGCTTATTGCATATTACAAGCCGGAAACCGCAGGGGTTTACACCCTGAAGCCTGAAGTTGTTTTTGAGGGCAAGAAGATAACGCTTGATCCGGTCACAATAAATGCAGGCTCGGGAACAGGGCTTACAGGCCAGGTTGCAGGAACAGGCCTGGAGATTGCTGTGCCTGTTATGATTCTGATAATAGTAATTGCAGGCGTTGTTCTTGTTGCAAGGGGAAGAAGCCAGCCTGCATGGAAAAAATATTCAGGCGCCTGATTCTGCAAAATAAAATTCTGCAAAATAAAAAGGAGAAGGGAATAATTTCCCCAATCCATTAATTTTATACAATATCGTATGTTACTTCTCCATTATCTGTTTTCAGTCTTATAAGTGCCATGCCTGCCTGTCTGTATGAGTTGAATGGAGACCACTCTGTTACCTTTGTTTTGTCCAGGCGGCTTGAGTAAAAGGTGGTTGCCCTGAGGATTTCCATTGGGTGCGGGAAGTTGAAGTTAGGCATATTCCACCAGAGCCGCTCACGCAAAAAGCCAAGGTCTTTCTTTGCCCTGACAGAAAGCCTGTGAAGCTCTGGTATTTTAATGCTGCTTCCGTTGTATCTTATGCCTGTTATGGTTACTCCTGTCTTGATTCCGTATTTCTTCTTCCATACGCTCTGCTGCATGTATACCTCGAGTGTATTTCCTGATGCATCTGTTAATGTGCATTTCTTTCTGAAGAATTTCCCTGGTTTGCCCTTTTTCTTTCCTTTCTTTGGTGGACCGCTGCGTGATTTAACGCAGTATATATCAGGGTCCGGGTCCATGTTGTCTGTTGCATATACTGCAAAATCCATTGTATCCGGGTCAAAAACCACTATTGCTTCAGGTGCTGCTGTATCATTTGCCCCGTCACCATCTGACATTACCGGAGTTGCTGCAAAAACAGCTGCAACAAAAAGGCATAGCACTGCTAGAAATACCTTTTTCATATTACATACTATTGGCTTTGATTCCTTATATTGTTACTTGTTCCATTGCTGTTCCAGTTAATAGTAAAAACATTCCCTATGTATTGCAAACACATTACAGGAGTAGTGCAAAAAATCAGCCTATTTAAAATTTATCTCAAATTAGATTCTATCGGTGTTTATATGGCAGGTTCAAGAGAAAAAACATTAGTTTTTACAGCAGTCTTCATATCATTAATATTTTCAGCTTCAATGGTTTATGCATATTCGCTTTATGTTTTTTCAGACGGCTCTTTGTCAAAGGAGATAATATTCATGAATGGCGGCGGTGTGAACAGTTCTGCAAAAATATCAGTTCCCCTTAATTCAAACATAACCTCGGCAGAGGTTAATGTGACAGGAATGATGTCAGGTTCCGGGATTCTTCATGATGTGATAGTTGTGACAGATGTGTCAGGAAGCATGAGCGACAAGCTGGGTGAAGCAAAAAATGCTGTGATATCATTTATCAACAGATTCTTTGATGATGCCGGAACAGGCTCAAAGACAGGGCTTGTAAACTACAGCTACAGTGTAAGAGGATTTGTTCCCTTAACAAATGACAAAAACGCCCTGGAAGACAATGTGAATTCATACGGCGCATTCGGGGGAACATGCATCTCCTGCGGTATAAACAAATCAAAAGAGCTTGTTGCAGCAGGAACAAACCCAAAGAGGGTGATAGTTGTAATGACAGACGGCACGCCAAGCAGATGCATCAGCGGGGCATGCAGTGAGGCAGAAGCAAAACAGGAAACACTGGATAATGCAGAGGATGCATGGGAAACATACGGAGCAATGGTTTATGCTGTTGCATATGAGGAAAACGCTGACATGGAAACCATGCAGCAGGTTGCTGCTCTTGGAAACGGAAAATTCTACTATGCAGACAGGAACAACATAACTGATGTTTATCTTGCCATAGAAAGCGAAATGCTTAATATGTTCCCCTCTGATATCTCAATTGATATTGGAGGAAATCCCCCAGCCGAGTGGAATCATCAGGGAGAGCTTAACACAAGCGAAATATTTTCAGGCTTTGACAGCCAGATAAACGAGATTCTCGGGGCATGCTCATGCAGCGGATGCTCTGTTGACGGCGATAACTGCACAATAGACCTTGTTGTATCTTCAGGCACCGCAGGAAAGATAGTTTTAAACAATCTTGCAGTTGAATATGATTTTCTGCCGGAAGATATGTGCAATGACTCCAAGGACAATGACCATGACGGTTTCACAGACTGCGATGATTCTGACTGCACAATGGACCCTGCATGCGATTATGACGGGGATGGCGTGCCAAATCAGGATGACAACTGCCTTTATGACCCCAATCCAGACCAGAATGACACTGATAGTGACGGCATGGGGGATGTATGCGATGCATGTGCACTGGACCCCATGAACGATATTGATTCTGACGGGGTTTGCGGGAATGAAGACAACTGCCCGGATGATTACAACCCCGGGCAGGAGGATGCAGACAATGACACAGCAGGTGATGTATGTGACGCTGAAGACAACAGGCCTGATTTGTATGTGCATTCAATTGAATTTGATTCAGCCGGCTTTCTGGAATGCGATACAGTGAATATAAATATCACAGTCAGAAACAGAGGGCTTCTGAATGCAACAGAATACAACTTTACGCTGCAGATAAACAACAGCACATTCTCTGAACAGCACATAAATGAATCGCTTCCTGTTAATGGGTCAAAAACATTCAATTTCTCTCTCGGGCCGTCCTATACATGCGGAAATCTGTCCATTCCTGTCAGGGCAGAAACAGCAGATGTGCTTCCGCTTGGGGATTCAAATGAAACCAACAACATAAATGAGACAGCCATAAATCTTACAGGAATAAGAAAAGCTGATGTGGATGATGATTCTGAAAATGAAACAGCGCTGGATGAGAACAGGGATGAGTCAGACGGATATGAGGTTTATCAGGACCCAAACAACAGCACAAACACAACCCGGCTTGACGGAGACGGAGACGGGAAAACAGACTATCTTGTAGATATTGGAAAGACAGGCATGTTTGACAGATACTGGGACCCTGACAACGGCATAATAAGCAGCATAATCTTTGCGGATAACAAATACTTTATCTCAGCAGACAATGGAACCAATATAAAAATATACTATTCAAACGGCTCTCTGGAGGATGCTGCATTAAACGAGTCAGATATTGATTCTGACGGAAGCAATGAAACCATTGTTGATGCCAACATGAACAGCCAGGCAGACGGCGGAGACCTTGTATGGAATGATGGATTCTTCACATTCCCTGACCTCTTTGTGAGCTCAATAACATTTTCACCTTCAGGCCCCGTAAGCGGCCAGAGCGTTACCATAACAGCCATAATTGAAAACCTTGGAAACTACAGCGCTGAAAATGTTTCTGTTGTGTTCGAGTTTGACTCGGCTGCAGAGGAAACAAAGACAGTATCTGTTCCAGGAGGCGAATCAGCAGAGGTCAGGTTTTCCAGGACAGTTAATGAAGGAAATTATAACATAACAGTTTCTGTGGACAGGGAAAACAACATAACAGAGCAGAATGAAAGCAACAACTACATACAAAAAAACATGAATGTCGGGGCTTCAGGAGGAGGAAACCAGAACACAAACACAAACTCCCAGAACACGCAAACACAGACAATGGGAATATCGGTGAGCGGGGTTCCCGATAATGTTACGGTGATGCAGGGAAACATACGCATACTGGCAATCTATATTGAAAATACAGGCACCATGGACCTGGATGATTTGACACCCCAATTTACAGGAGACGGCGCAGACATCATAACAATAAATCCGACATCCTTTGCAATACCATCAGGCAAGGTAAGGTCAGGAACATTGTTTATCGACATCTCAAAGGAAAAAGCGGCTGGAGAATATGAGGCAGTGTTTGAGCTGAAAGAATCAAGCATCCTTTTATATTCAAAATCCATAAAGATTATTGTTACAGAGAACGCTTCACTCAGCGCATCTCTTAACGAAACAAACACAACCCAAAACCAGACAATTGAAACCAGTGCAGGGAATGATTCGGAAATAACATTTACAGGAATGCTGTTTATACCTTCTGAGCTGGTTTATATGGTTTATGCTGCAATAGCTGCTGCAGTGATTTTCATATTTTACAAAATAAGGCCTTCAATTCCAAGGAAAGAAAGCACAAAGCCCTGGGAGGCAACATTGAGAAAGGTGAAAGAGAGAGGATGAATTATATGACAGGAAAAACAGGACATATCAAAGCAGGAGCAAATCCAGGCAAATTTTTAATATCAATTGCTATTTTTGCTGTTTTGCTTTTATTTTCTTCATCTGTTTCCGCTGTCACACCTGATGGCCCAGCACTTGACGCAATGATTGCATGGGGAGAAATGCAGACAAGAACTCCTGAAACCAGGATATGGAGCGGCATATGGAATGCAGAGGAGGATGCAATCACGCTCAATACGCCATACCCGCCTCACTGGATTGATATAGAGCCTTCCAATGACCAGATGGTTATGATAGCTGTGAGTGGCCAGGGCAAAGTTTACAGCAGGATATGGAATGAATCTGACAGATGGGCAGAGCCATTCTACATGGGAGGTCTGACATCATATTCACATGGAAAATCACATGCACTGGAAAGTTTCGGGGAAGACAACAAAGTAATGGCGATTTACAATGACGGCACAAACATTCCAAAGTACAGAATATGGGACGGAACCAGCTGGAGTCCTGAGGGAAGTGCCCAGCCACTGCATGCCGAACCGCGATGGATGGTGCTTAAAAGAGACCCGACATCTGATGACATGGTACTTGTCACAATAGATTCTTATCATAAGGTATATGCACAGGTCTGGGATGGAGACAGCTGGAGAGACCAGATTATACTGGAAACCTACACATATCCTGTTTACAGGGGCTCAATTGATGTTGAATACGATATAAACGGCAATGCCATGGTGGTCTGGGTTGACTTTAATGACAAGATAATGCAGTACAGAATATGGGACGGCAACGCATGGTCTGATGAGTTCGACACAGCTGATGTGGCATCCGGGGATATTAACGGTCCTGTCTGGGTGCAGCTTGCTTCAAGTCCTGTTTCAGATGAAATGATTCTGGTTTCAGAAAGCTATGACGGCAATGTCAGGGCACAGGTATGGAATGGCTCTTTTTGGGGAAATGAGATACTGCTGGGTAAAGGTGCAAATTACCTGCACAAGAACATTGATGTTGAATATGAGCAGAGCGGAAGAGCAGTTGTGCTATGGACTGTGTATGAAACGGATTCAATAACAAAATACATAATATGGGACGGCTACTGGGCAGGGCAGGGCAACACCGTGGATATGACAGGAATGTATGTTCCAAGATGGATAGAACTTGAAGCATCCCCTGTTTCAAACGAGATGATTCTTGTGCAGACAGGCAGCAACCAGAAATCATATGCACAGGTCTGGGATGGAGACAGCTGGGGGGATGGCATAGAGCTGGAAGACCTTTATACATATGATGCAACACAGGACATTGATGTTGAATATCTGGGACAGTACTGCGGAAACTATGTATTAGACCCAGGAGAGGAATGTGAACCGCCCGGTGAGAATGATAATGATTATTGCAGTCAGACAACATCTGAATGCCTTGGTTCCATGCTTGGAGTCAGGGACCCCTTTGGAGGATGTGATTCGTATTGTGGATGCATAGAAGACTCTTTTGAATATTCATGTGTTGAAGGTGAATGCGGCGCATTATGTGATGATGATTCAGATTTCAATGTTTTATGGCCAGTTTGTCTTTATGACTGCAATACTGAAGAAACATGCAGTTTTGAAGCTGTGTGCTCCCTTGAATCATACTGCATAGATAACACATTATACAGCAATGGAACCTGTTCAGGCACCGGCTGCTCCTTTAACACAACAGACTGCAGCTCACTCAACTACTATGACCCCCCTGAACTTTACTGCTCTGATTCAGAACTAAGGCAGCACACACTATACCATTACTTCACATGCGACCCTGAAGGATGCACAGAAAACACAGTATGGGTAAATGACACACTAATAGAAAACTGCAACACATATGACGGCAACATAACAGAAGAATGCGGCATAGAAGACTGGACATGCGATGCAGGAAACCTTTCCTGTAAAATAGACACAATAACACCATCAGACCTGTTATGCCCCAACTTCTGCAATGACTCAACAAGAAACTTCAACGGAGAATGCAACCCATCAACATACCTCTGCGAATACACAACTGAAAACTGCTCAGGAAACAACGGCTTTTACTGCATAAATGACACAGTAGAGGAAAGAGAATACTTCTGCACACCAGACATATGCGCATACAACATAACATCAACAGAAAACTGCAATGATTATGACAACTGGTACAACTATGGAAACCTTCCCGGAACAGACGATCCTGCATGCGAACTAAGGGATTACTTCTGCCAGGACCTTGAACTCTCAGACTTCTGCAACTACACAATAACAGAGCAGCATGACTATGACACCAGTGATGGCAGTTACTGCTCTGACACGGAATCAATAGAAACAAGGGATTATTACTGCAATGCATCAGGACTCCCCGAATACGAATCAACCCCTCCAGAAGACTGCGGAACAGAATTCTGGTTTGGTGGAGGAGATTATGACAGCTTCGGAACAGACCCAGACTGCTCCTACATGGACTTCTTCTGCACAGGAACAGGCCCGTCAGCATCATGCAGCTCAGAACAACTCTACAACTCAAGCTTTGACCAGTATGACAATTCCTCTGCATGCTTCGGACCAAAATCAGGCATGACAGACTACTGGTGCGACCTCTCAGCATGCGACATTTTCAACCCATTAAACGACTGCGGCCCCGGAACAACAGACTACATACTTAACTGCTCCTTTGACTGCGGCGCACAATGCGAGCAGGATCCAGACTGCCCTGACTCGGAATGC
>JAFCEK010000029.1 GCA_017609225.1 Candidatus Aenigmatarchaeota archaeon
TATGCGGCTGCCACCTTCGGAATTTCCTTTACGAAAGAACAAGTGATACAATTGGCTAAACACGGAGAACGTTTTGCGATCGTGTTTGACCATGAGAAACAGGCTCAGGAACAGGCTAAAAAACTAGCAACAAAACTGAGATCACTAGGAAAGGACGTTATCCTTGAAACCGTCCCTGAGGATCCTGGAAGTATGAATCAAAAAGAGGCAGATCGCTTCGTAAAGGGGTTACAATTGTAAAATAATATTAGAGAAAAAATAAGGAGGTAATAAATAATGAAGAAGGAATCAATTATAAGAAAGGCAAGAAAGGAAAAGGAACTATCCCAAATCGAAGTTGCCAGCAGAGTAGGAGTTGCTCTCCTAACCTACCAGCTATGGGAGCGAGGTGCTGGGCGCCCTTCACCAAAAAATCGCGAAAAGCTGGAGGAAGTTTTGGGGATCAATTTAGATGGGCTTTATCAAAATCAGAATTGAGGAAGTAGGATAAATAATGTCTCATGAGAAACTAAGGACAGCCAAAGGAGTGATTAAGTTGTCAAAGAAGAAGGGTAATCCTAAAAAAGTAAACTCGACATTGGCCTGGAAGGCACTAGAACGAGCTGAGGGCGACAGAAAAAGGGCATATAGTGAGTGTATCCGACTTAGCTTTCAAACAACCGGTAGACTATCACCTGGCTTTGACAACGCGGATTTGCAGGCATTTTACGACCTTAACGAGGTGAAGTGATAACATGGAACGTTTGGTAATTCCTCTTACGCCGAAAGGTTGGAAGTTGGCACGACATTTGATGCAGGAAGGGCTAGTTAAGGACGTTGGCCATCTTACGAACGCGGACTGGAAAAAAGAGGTAACCACTAGTGATAACGTATACCGCAAGGTTGCCTCAAGGATTCATCACCCTGATTATATGGTTGTAGGAGACAAGAAGGAAATTGAAAAGATTTGCCGAGAATACGGGGTAGAGGCGCTGTTTGAAGGTATGAGTAACAAGGAAAATATTAGTCTGAAGGAGTGAGTGAAAATAGACTTTAGCAAGTGGGATACGTGGCGGCTTGAAAGAGTGCTAGAAGAAATCGAGGTTGATATAGCGCGTTGGAAAAGAGAATTCCATAAAAAAGCACCACCAGGCTGGTATAAGCAACGCAGGGAGATTATTGCGATACTAAAAGAGAGGAGGCGGAATAAATACAAATAATTCAGAAGAATGCACAGGTGTAATTTAGCTAAAAAAGTAGTTCGCCTCACTAAGAGAGCAGATGTTGGCAAGCCAGAAGTTATGACTGCAATTTTTCAATCTGAGGTGGCCTTAACTGAACTGAAGGAGGTTGGGAGCAATAGCAAGGCGTAATTGGGAAAAGGATTGGCAGCTGTACTTAAAGGTTGCCGAAGCGAGACGTGGCAAGTAAGATGACGTTGACGAGGTGCTAGTAGCGTTAGGCTACTGGGTGGGATATTGGCGCGCACGGGCGGAAGCGTTGAGAAGTTTGATAGTGGGAGGTGAGGAGGATGAGTGAGAAAAGCTATTTTCTCGTTGTCTATAGATGCAAAGATGCTGCTTCGGGAAGAAGTCTGGTTGTGGCGCATAACGCAAAAGATGCAATAAATATATTCTTAAAACAATGGGAAAGTGCTTATGAGGCAGGCGAATATCAGATTTCTCCTGATGAGCTTGAGGATTTTTCGGTAAACTTCTGGTGTAAAGTGGAAACTAAAAGATGAGGAGGCCAAGAGCGATGAAGCGTGATTGGACTGAGGACTGGGAGATGTGCAAGCGTGCCACACCTGGACCGTGGAAAGTGAGACATCGGCATAAGGACTGTATACCTGATAACGATGAATGCATAGGCTTAGGGCTTGAAATTATAGGGCCACCTAAGCCGCATTGTTGGGCCTACGCATCACAAGGGCAGTTTGCCCGAAGTGCAGATGCTAAATTTATCGCCGAGGCCCGGGAAGCCCTTCCGTATTGGCTAGAGCGGGCTTGGGAATTAGAACGTGCTATCAAGACTTTCATGGCCTGCGCAGGCTGGAACACAGATAATCCTAAAGGCTATGGCTTGTTTATACCTGAAGGAGATGGAAAGGCAGTTTATGACCTGTTTAAGATGGCATTGAATGGTGAACTCAAGGAGGAGGTGGATTTATAATGCCGAAATTTCGGAAGAAGCCAGTAATTGTCGAGGCTGAGCAGTACCGGCCAGGGATGGAGGATGGTTTTTTGTGCATATGTGATAGTGCTTTCGCGGGGTTGGAAACAATGCCGTGTAAGCAAGAGGAGTGCCGATATTGGAAGTTATTCGGTGCAGATTGTCTGCACCGTGCGCCGTATATAGAGACACTTGAAGGAGCACATATTGTTTCCGAAGGTGATTGGATTATTACAGGGGTAAAGGGAGAGCGGTATCCCTGTAAACCAGACGTGTTCAAAAGGACTTATGAGCCAGTGGAGGAAGAAACCCTGGCTCAAAAGCTGGATCCGACCTCAAAATAGTAAAACAAAGGTGAGGAGATATATCAATGGAAAGGAAGAGGAAGAGAAGAACAAGAACAAAGTGCCCAAGTAGGTTGCCTGATGCAATCTGCTTAAGTCCCTCAACAGGGTTTACCCAAATCAAAAATTCCTTGCTGAGGGACCCTTCTTTGTCCTTCAAAGCAAAAGGACTTCTGTGCTTCCTACTATCAAACGAATCCGGAAAATGGACGAGTTACTTAGAAACAATACAAAGGTATGCAAAAGAAGGCGAAACAGCAATTAGGAACGCGTTGAAAGAACTTGAAAAGGCTAGGTACTTAATGAAGGTACACTATGCCGACAAGAAAACTAAGCGCAGGAAAGGAACCTTTTGGGCTTACACCGATACACCTGGGGAATTTCGAATAGAGAAGCATTTAGAATTTTTAGAAAGGCATGGGTTAGAGGTACAAGGAATGGAGGAATTTTTAGGAAAGGAATGCATTGGAAAGGAACAAAATGAACAAAACCCCAGGAAAAACCCACATGTGGAAAACCCACATGTGGAAAACCCACATGTGGAAAACCCACATGTGGAAAACCACGGACTAAAAATACTAAATTATAAAAATACAAATCTAGAAAAAGAAAAAAGTACATATACGCGGAACTGCGAAAGGATTTATAAACATTGGATGGAGATAGCCTCTCATATTCACAAGCCCAAGTATATTGATAACCTAGAAAAAATAGTGGTTGAAAGACTGAAGGAAACAAAGTGGAAGTTAGGAGATGTCCTCCAGGCTATTTCTAACTATGTAGAGGTATACAACGATGACAGTTATTATTACTCCCACAAATTTACTTTTCAAACGTTCATCAAACAACGTAACGGAGTCCCCAGGTTCCAGCCAGGAATGGACGTTCAGTTTGATGGGGATATTTGGAGGGATTATTGTGCACGTAAAGAGAAAAAAGAGGCATCGTCAACGCAACCAAAACCCTCCGCCGACCCAAAAGAAATCATTCAACGGCATTTCAACGGTAGTGAGGACATGACCCACCTCTTTATGAGGAACTGTTACTTCCCGGCAAAATCTTTGTTGCCAAACACAGACGGAGGAGAGTTGGCTGAAGCACTTCTCCAGCTGTACAGCCAAATCGTGGAATTTCGCAACAAGTATTTCACCGACCAAATGCGATCGCTCCTTCCAGGGGTGTTGGACGTAATCGCTGACTATATTGAGTGGCTCAGGGATGGTTGGGTAGATACGCCGCGCTTGAGCATGTTTGACGTGCATTCCAAAGTATTTGCAGAGTTCCGCCGGGATGAGGCCAAAAAGGACAACCTTGAACGTGACTGCCTAACCGGAAAATCCTACATGAGGGGGTAATTACATGACTGAGAATGAATTTATTGAACGCCGTATTGTTACCGGTTTGATCGTCAGCACGGATTACTGGGTACGTGTCAGAAGGATTTGGAATCCCGAACTGTTTGAATCCCCAGAACTCCGCATGGTGGCTGAATGGTGTGTAGAATACCAGGAAAAATATTGCAAAGCTCCAGGTATCAACATTGAAGGAATTTACATGGAAAAACTAAAATCCGGAGGGTTGTCATCTGCTGACGCGGAATACATAGAGGAGCTGTTGGGAAGTCTATCCGACGAGTATGACCGGGACGAACAGTTCAATTCCGCTTACCTATACGATCAAACTGTAAAATATTTCAAGTCACGGGAGTTGGAACAGCACAATCAGGAAGTCCAAGCCTTGATAGATGAAGGGCGGGTAGAGGAGGCGGAGCAGTTAGTACGCTCATACTCTCCTACTGTCCTAGATGATACGGATATAGGGCTTGACCTGAGTAGTGAGGAGGCAGAGGAACGGATTGAGCGGGCCTTTTCTGAAACCGCTCAAAACGTTTTGACCTATCCTGGTGCTTTAGGTGAAATGTGGAATGAACACCTTGTCCGCGGAGGATTTGTTACTTTGTTAGCTCCCGAAAAACGCGGGAAAACCTTCATGCTGTTAGAGATGGGACTAAGAGCAATTCGGCAAGGGTACAACGTTGCATTCTTCGAGGCAGGGGACATGACCGAAGAACAAATCCTGAGGCGAATCTGTATTTACATTTCCCGGAGGTCTGACAAGGAAAAATATTGCAAGGAGCGCTTTTGTCCTGTAGGGGATTGTGTATATAACCAGTTTGACCTATGCGATCGCCCTGACCGAAACTGTGATTTTGGGATATTCGATAATTCCTTAGAAACCTTCAAGAACAACATTGAGAACTTTCAGGATTTTGAGGTCCTAAAACAAAAATATGAGGAATTCCCTGACTATGAACCTTGTGACAGTCACACTTGTGATAAGCGTTGGGGTGCTGTATGGCTGAAAAAAGTGCCCGAAAGGAAGCCTCTTACAGCAGAGGACGCTAAAAAGGAGGTGAAACGGTTTTTCAAGAAATATCGCAGAAGGTTCAAACTCGTTACTTATCCTGCAGGAACCCTCACCGTGTCGGAAATACGTCGGTGCCTGGATAATTGGGAAAGATTGAGTGGGTTTGTGTCGGACATTGTAATCGTTGACTATGCTGACCTGTTGTCAGCTTCGGACGGGGAAGTAAAAGAATTTCGCCATCGACAAGACCATATTTGGAAAAGTTTGCGGGCGCTATCACAGGAAAGGCACGTTCTCGTGTTGTCTGCCACTCAGGCCGATGCCGAAAGCTACAAACAAGATCGTCTTTCGGTGTCAAATTTCAGCGAGGACAAGAGGAAGCTCTCACATGTAACAGCCCAATACGGGCTGAACCAGGATCCTAGTGGCCGTGAAAAGAAGTTAGGAATCCTGCGAATCAACGAAATCGTTGTACGAGAAGGAGAATTTTCTCCGGACAACGAAGTTTGTGTATTGCAGGATTTGGCTACAGGGCGACCTTTTTTGGAAAGTTTTCATGCAAAAATTAACAGGTCGGAGTAAAGGAACGTCTTTTAGTTTGTATAATAAGGATAGAAACAACACTAAAGGAGGAATAAATAATGAACATCAAACGCAAACAGTTGGTGGAGGTTGCGGAGGAGCTAAACGAATTTTTGGGGCTGGAGCCTGAAATTGATGTTGATTTGCCTACAGAGGAGTTGAAAAAGGAGGTTATAGAGGCAATTGATTTCCTAGAGGAGGGAGAGGAAGAAGAACTTACAGAAGAGACGCAAGAAGTTATTGAGTTGTTGGTGAAGGAAGAAGAGGAAGAGGAAGAAGAAGAAGAAGAGTACGAGGACGAGGACGAAATTGAAGAAGAGGAAGAAGTGAAACCCAAGGAAGAAAAGAAGAATAAGCCTCCTAAACAGAAAGGTAATGTAACACGCCTTCAAGCTGCCGGAATGGCTTTGAAAGATGGGAACGGAAAGACAATACACCAGTTAATTAAGGAAACCGATGAAATCTACGTCAATAATGGAGGAACCTCTCATGAGAGAGAAAGCAGGGTTGCAGTAACCCAAGCCTTAAACGTTCTGAAAGGGTTCGGAATTGAGATTGACGTAAAGAGATAAAAAAGGAGGATAAACAGGATTATGTGGTCAAACGAGATTCTGTGGATAATTTTGATGCTAGTAAACTTCAGTTTAATCACGTTAGCCTATAAGCTGTTTGGAAAAACAGGGCTGTACGTGTGGATTGGAATAGCTGGGGTATTGGCGAACATTCAGGTAATCAAAACTGTTGAGCTGTTTGGGCTAGTGGCTACTCTTGGAAACGTGATATACGGCACATCCTTTTTAGCAACCGACATTCTGAGCGAAATATACGGACCCAAAGATGCTAAACGAGGCGTTTGGATAGGGTTTTTCTTCCTGGTAGCCTCAATGGTAATAATGCAAATCTGTCTCAAATTTACTCCTGACTCTAGCGACTTTGCTCAGTCATCGCTGGAGACAATCTTCGGGATTTTCCCAAGGATTGTAATGGCGAGTTTGACTGCCTACTTAATTTCCCAGTTCCACGATATTTGGGCGTATCATCTTTGGAAAAAGATATTCCCTTCGAGAGCGCTAATATTTGTGCGGAACAACCTGAGCACAATGGTATCCCAAGCAATAGATTCTGTGGTATTTTGCTCAATTGCGTTTTTGGGAGTTTTCGATATGGCGGTTTGGTGGGATATTTTGCTGACTACCTATATATTGAAATGGATTGTAGCTGCCGTGGATACACCCTTTATCTACCTCGCTGTAAGAATATCTGAAATTAAGGGTGAATGAGATGAAGGGAACCGTATCTTTATTGATAGACTCAGGTGCCTTTTCCGCCTGGACACAAGGGGACAAGATTGACTTGGAGGAGTATATTAGGTTTTGCCTCGATCATATAGACGTTGCAGACGCCGTGGTCAATCTAGACGTAATACCAGGGGTTCCTTACGGGCGAATAACAGCGAAGGACGTTGAGAAGAGCGCAGAAGAGGGATGGCAAAACTATAAAAGAATGCTTGAAGCGGGGATACCCCGAGAAAAACTTATACACGTATTCCATCAGGGTGAGGACATGAGGTGGCTGGAGCGGATGGTTAAGGAAATTCCTTATATAGGTCTTAGTCCAGCCAACGACAGGTCCCGAAGTCAAAAAATAATGTGGCTAGACAGATGCATGAAGTACGTGACCGACGAGGAGGGATATCCTAAAGTAAAGCTACATGGTTTCGCCGTCACTTCGTTGGAAATGCTGAAACGTTACCCTTGGTATTCTGTAGATTCTTCAAGCTGGGTTCTAAGTTCAGCCATGGGAAAAATCTTCGTCCCCTTATATCGGAATGGGCGGTGGATATACGACGAGAAATTTTGGGGAGTCTACGTGTCAGGGAGAAATCCGAATAGGAAAAACAAGTCCAGCGGGCATTTTAGCACGTTGTCCTCGCGACAACAGGAAATCGTATTAAATTACCTGGAGTCAATAGGCTTCAGGATGGGAAAATCTCGTTTCGTTTCTGTCCCTCAAACCCATGAGTTATCGTCCAATGAAAAATGGGCGGAGAAAAGGCCTAAAGACCCAAACAAGCCAAGACTGCTGGAAATTATAGAGGAGGAGGGAGTATGCAATTCGCTCAGAATGCGGGATGAGGTCAATATCATCTTTTTCCAAAAGGTAGAGGAAGCCTTATCAAAACGAGAACGAAGATATATGCTGAAAGGTGTGGGGAGGTTGATCCTCTAAGATGAAAATATACCTAGCTGGAAATTTTGAAATAATGAGAACCTCTGAGAGTGAATACGGAGTTATGAAGAAAAGTGCTAAACAAGGAGCATATAGGAGGCTAGTATCTTTTTACTACTACACCGACGACGATGGCAAAGTGAATTACACAGGAAACGTAATCAATGCCGTGAAGAGGTTTAGAAAAAATCAAAAGGAGGACTAGGTGCAATGAAGGTTTCAAAATTAGCTTTACAAGAGGCTTTGGAAAAGGTTAAACCCGGATTAGCTGGTAAGGAGTTGATTGAGCAGTCCACCTCATTTTGCTTCATGGGTGATAGAGTGGTCACTTACAACGACGAAATCAGCGTAAGTCACCCTGTGGAAGGGATTTACCTTACAGGTGCTGTGAGGGCTAAGGAGTTATACGAGTTCTTAGGCAGGGTGAAGAATGATGAGATTGACCTGGAGCCTAACGGAGGTCAGCTTGTTATTACTGCAGGGCGTTCCAAAGCAGGACTAGTAATGGAGGCGGAGGTAAGGCTGCCTATAGATGAGGAAATAGGGGAGGTAAAAGAGTGGAAAAATCTTCCTGATGGGTTTACGGAGGCTTTGGCGTTTTGCTATCCTTGCTGTTCGCGCGATATGAGCCGTCCTGTGTTTACTTGTGTAAGCGTAGGCAAGAAAGAGGTTCAAGCCACTGACACTTACCAGGCTGTTAGGTATGAATTAAGCGACGTTTTGCCCGTACAACCTTTTTTAATTCCCTCCTCATCTGTAAAAGAGCTGGTAAAATACGATGTGAAAGAAATTGCAGAGGGAGGAAATTGGATTCATTTCCGCACTGACGACGGCACAATATTCTCCTCCCGGACCGTTGAGAATGAATTTCCCGAAACTAGCCACATTTTTAGAGTAGAGGGGAAAGAGTTTGTTTTTCCTCAAGGAACAGAGGAAGTTTTGAGGCGTGCTGAAGTATTTTCAAAAAGTGAGATCGAAACCGAAAAACTGCCCGTTGTTAGGGTGGGAATAGAAAATGGAAAAATGTCTTTCCGAGCAAAAAACGAATACGGATGGTTTGAGGAGTTAATTGAAATCGAATACAATGGCAAGCCTGTCCTGTTCTCGATCGGAATAGAATTTCTCCAGGATATGCTGGCAAAACTTCGGCAATGTATGATTGGAGAAGGAAAGATTTGTTTTAGCGGAGATAATTGGAAGCACGTGATCGCAATTATGGCTTCTAAGGGTGACGAGGAATGAGAGGTTTCTTTGACAAAACCAACGTTATTCAACAAGTGTCCTACAGGTCTGAAAAAGGCATACATTCCTGCGTGTCCTGCGGGTTATACAGGGAAGTTCTCCACCCTCGTATTGAGCCTTACGGGGAGTTTGAAAAGAAAGTCATGATAATAGGAGAAGCCCCAGGAGAAGAGGAGGACAAAAGAGGCAAGCCCTGGCAGGGTCAGGCAGGGAGGACGTTGAAGTTAGAACTGTGCAGGATCGGTGTGAATCTTTTCAAGGATTGTATCTCCTTAAACGCGATAAACTGCCGTCCTGTCGACAAGAATGGAGGTAACCGCCCTCCTACTGAATACGAAATATCTTGTTGCCGTCTAAAGGTGATCTCCGCGATCAAACGCTACAAGCCCAAAGTCATCATTTTGTTAGGGAATGCTCCTTTGTCGAGTGTAATTGGGCATAAGTGGAGGCGAAGTCTGGGAGGAATAACGAAGTGGGCGGGTTGGGCAATTCCAGACAGAGATTTTCAGGCTTGGGTTTGCCCAACCTTTCACCCTTCCTTTATTATGCGGCAGGAGGAAGAAAATGAGACGCGTATAATTTGGAGAAGTCATCTTGAACAGGCGTTTTCAAAGGCAGAAGAACCTTTTCCTGATTATCCTGATGAGGAGGACTGTGTTGAAGTAACGAATGACACAGAAGGAGTTTTGAAGGGATTAATCAAACAGCAACCAGAATTTTTAGCCTTTGATATAGAGGCAACAGGACTAAAGCCTTATAATAAGGACGTTCATGAGATCGTATGCATTTCCTTCTGTGCTGAACACGACAAGGCATATTGTGTCCCAGCACCTAAAACAGAGAAGGAAATCTGCCTCCTGAAAGAGTTGTTAGAACACCCCAAAATTGGAAAAATAGCAGCCAACATGAAATACGAGGATACCTGGATGAACGTAATTTATGGCATATCCCCTAACCCTTGGAAGTTTGATACTGTTTTAGGCGCGCATATCCTGGACAATCGGCAAGGAATTACCAGCCTAAAATTCCAGGCTTATGTGCATTTTGGGGTTGTAGGGTACGATGAGTTTGTTTCACCTTACCTGAAAAGTTCTAGTTCATATGAGCCAAACGAGGTAAAAAGATTGGTTCAGGACCCTGAATCGTTTCGACAGCTGATGATATACTGTGGAATGGATTCATTGTTGACTTATCGCTTGGCAGAGCTTCAGATGAAGGAGCTGAGTATGTTATGAGGTTACAACCTAGTACCTTAGAGGCTTACCAGTTGTTTCACGAAGGTGCCTTAGCCTTAGCCCGTGCCGAAAGGCAAGGGATTCGAGTTGACGTTGCTTACTGCGAACGAAAGCGAAAACACCTCACAAGGAAAATTAAGTACTTGGAAGAAAAGCTGGAACAGACAAAACTCCTTCGGCTGTGGAGGAAGATATACGGGAACAAAACGAATATTCACAGCAACCATCAGTTGTCTAGAATTTTATATAAAATCCTAAAAATCGAACCTCCAAAAGAAACGGCAAGCGGCA
>JAFCEK010000030.1 GCA_017609225.1 Candidatus Aenigmatarchaeota archaeon
TCCATCCGTGCTGTGCATCATGGCATGGGTTATTTTGGCTCCTGGGACTGCAACCTTTACGGCATTACAACTGACGGAGAACCTGTATGGAAATTCCATACAGCATTGAGCTATCAGTCGCCAATAGAAATTAAAGAGGAAACATTATCAAAAACAGCGCAGGTTGTCTGGACCCAGGAAACAGAGGAAAAGAAGGAAAAGGTAGAAGAAGAGCAGATAACAGATTACGGAGAATTCAGGGGAACCTATACAGGAAATCTCAGCATGGATTATCTGGGCAGCTCAGCAGAAGTGGACCCTGTAACAGGCAAAACTATCAGAAGAAAATACAAATAACTTAATCTGTTATTGCTTCTGCCAGTTCCTGCTAGTCAAAAATGCCTTTTTTCTTTATTGCTATCGGCGAGCCTCCTGCATGCCATGACAGCCTTGGCCTTATCTGGACAGAGTATATCCTTTCGGAATTATCATCCAGCACTATTGCAGAGCCCTTCTGCCTTGGGAGGCTGTTTATGTATTCCTGTATATCCTTTATCATATAGGTCTGCATTATTGCTCTCAGTGCCTTTATGTCCTCCTCTGCAGTAAGCCTGTGAGAAATGATTATATCAGACTGTGCAAGCACATCAGGATGAAGCTTGTTCGGCCTCTGGGTTATCATCACAAGGGATATGCCCGGCTGCCTTCCCTCCTTGACCAGTGTAAGCAATGGCTCTGAGGCAGCTGTTATGCCTTCTGATGGCACAAACTGGTGCGCCTCATCTATCATTATCCATACCATTGGTATTGTTTTTTTGGCCTCCCCTCCCATTACCTCAAACTCCTCTGATTTTCTTGCAGTAAGTCTTTCATGGAATATCTTCCTGGCAAAAAGACCAACAAGCATGCTCCTGACACTCCAGCCTGTTGAGGTTCTTGTGTAATGGGACACATCAAGAACAGTCACCTCTCCTTTTTTGAAAAAATCCTTTGCAGGGGTTCCCATTCTTTCAAAAACGCCCCAGTCCCTTGCTGACAGGAATCTGCTTACCAGGGCATTTTTGGTTTTTTCCATGGTTTTTTTGTCATTCTCTATTTCCTTTATTATGTCCTTTATGGAATAGATTCTCCCGAACCTGGACTGTACCTTTTTTATTGCCCTTTCTATTGCAAGGCCCTCCTCGCTTAAAGGCTTGAACCCGAATGTTATCATCCAGTCTGTGGCTGTCATGTCACCGCATGAAAGCGTGAATGCCCTGTCAACCTTTACGCCAACATCATTGTATTTTTTTATGAAGCCCTTTGGCACAAAAAACCTCATCTTGACGCCTTCCGGCTTTAAGCCCCATTCCCTTAGCAGCTCCGCATCCTGCTCATTGGGCCTTCCCATGCTCCAGTATATTCCCATTGTGTCAATCATGAGAACAGAAATGTTTTTCTTTATTTCTTTTTGGAGTTTTGTTATCTCCTCTGCTATTACCGCGCCTGTATAGGACTTCCCGCTTCCCCTCTTGCCTGCTATCAGAATTACATGAGGCCTTACCACATCCATATGAACAGGATTTGCCAGGTGGAAATCCTCTCCCTCACCAACTATGTGACTTCCGATAAAAACAGTGCCCCTGGAGCCGTATGCCTCCAGATCCTTCCTGTCTCTTCCTATTATTATTTTCTCCATCCCTATCTTATTTATATTATAAAGAGAATATATTAAATAAAAAAAACGGAGGTAGCTGTTTATGGGGGTTATAGAGGAGCTTGTAAAAAACAAGGAAGAGATTCTTGTCAGTTTTCTGAAAATTCTTGAAGGTAAAGAGGCAAGAACCAAGGTAAACCTTAATGGAGTGGAATTTAAGGTTGGCGACTCTCTTGTAAAAATGAATGGTTCAATTGAATTTGTTTTCATACCAATAGAGGACAAAGAGAAATCAGAGGAATAGCGAAACAATTATTAATATTCTTTACAATTGAATACTCATGAAATCATTAGGGGATGTTTTAGAGAAGGCTTTTGGAGAGCTTCGTTTTTATGCTGCCCTGGGAGATAAACCATTTGCAGAAATAACAATAGAAGAGGATGTTATAACAATCAAGATAATAAATGTGATTGTTACTATAGAAGCACTTATTGAGCATATATTCAGGAAAAAAAGGCTTGCATCATACAAGCTGAAATACCTGAAAGATGCCGGCTACAGAATAAAAATCAAATACAGGGGCATTGAATTTGAAATCTAGCATTTCTTTATTTATTAGAGCTGGGTCCAGAGTATTAATCTTAGCGTTACTATATCACCATTGTACAAACAGTACCTGTCAACAGGAACTATAATTTTTTCATTAACATGCTGCATTCCGAATTCTGCCTGTGTTCCGTTTGCGGTTTTTGCAATTGTGCTGTTAGCATATATAAGTGCAAGATACAGCTGATATCCCTCTATACCAAGCAGGCTTTTGACGCTGTTATAATCCATAGCAAGCAGTGCTTCTATTTTGGCATCATCCAGTATATTCTCGCTTGATGCCAGTCCCAAAACGCTGGGGTTGCCTGATTCCCAGTTAACTGGTATTCCCTGGGTTCTTACAAGAGAATCAGAAATTCTTAATGCCTGGCTCTCTGCATTGCTGATTTCAAACTGTTCCAGGTTTTGTGCTGTTATATAATTCCATGTAAACATCAGGGCTGTCATGGCTGAAAAAAATATAAGTATTGAAATTGCCATATCAAATGACCATACCTGGGCTTTCATAAATACCTCATCTTATTACAACAATGCCGTTTTCATTTCTTAATGTATGTTCACCCTTTTCCAGCAGACCTCCGGGATCTGTTATTGTTACATTTCTTGTCAGGATAGTGCCTGCATACACGGTTCCATCAAGCTGCAGATAGACATTGTTGGATGCTATCCATATGGTATAATTCCTGCTGAAAATTTTTTCAGAAACTGTTATGTTGGTTGAAAATCCATGCCCTTCAAGAAATACTATGTTTATCTTGTCTGAAATTTCATTAAGGATTTTTTTTGTTTCCAGCTCAATGGTCGCTGTGCTTATCTCTCTTGTTTTGTTAAGGGTTATTGCTGCTATGATTGCAAGGGCTGCAACAAAAATCATAAAAATTATCAGGAACTCCATGGCGCTCTGGGCTTTCATATTTTACAACCTGCTATTATAATATTAATCATGATAATTAATAATCAGATGAGGGGCTTTCTTTTATCCATGGATGCGCTTGTTGCAATTTTAATATTGTTTTTAGTAGCGTTTTCTTTGCTTGGGCTCACTTTCACTTATTCTTTACCCCAGCTGAAATACCAGAGGATGTACTATGTGGGCAAAGACATACTGAATGTAATGGGCAAAGTGACTGTGAGTGACATACGGAACTATGACATAGTGCAGGATTTTTTTGATAACGGATTTCTGAACCAGAATGATTTGAACAAAACTGTTATGGATGTTGTGGGCTCTCTCTGGGCATCCGGAAATGTTACAGAGGCTGAAAACCTTACAAATGCTGTCTTTGGGGAATTTCTGAACAGCACAAATTATAATTTTGAGATTTTAATGAACGGTGAAAGGGTTTACATAAACAACAAAACACCAGGAATAAATCAGTTCTCAAGGTTTTCCACTGTTGTTTCAGGATATAAGGTCGGGAAGCCTGTCTGGGGATATGTTGCCAGAGCATATTTAACAAAGGCAACCAAAACAGATTCTACATATGTGTATTTTGGGGGATATGTTGGTGATGGGAATATAAGCAAAATGTTTGTTCTTCCTGAGTATGAAAACATAACTTCTGTTTACATGGAAATGGCTGCAGACAGCAATTTTGATTTGTATGTAAATGATGTGTTTTCTGGAAGTTACAGCGCAACAGGCAGTGGGAACATGAGCACTGATAAATGGTATATCAGCTCTTCTTATTTTGATAATTTCCATGAGGGAAACAACAGCATAAAAATAAACTTTACTGCACCAGGAAACAATTACATAGGCGGCGGATATATAAAAATCACATACAACACAACAGAATTCATAACAGAGCCTGATTATATTTTCGGTGAAAATGCAACGGAAACCTACAGGTTTCCCGGAATTGAGGGAATTATAAATCTTTATTCCTCTTTCTTTGTTCCTGGCACTATCAGCAACATGTCAGTATATCTGCATTACAAAAGCAATTACACTATATTTCTTGCACTGGGAAATGAAACAGTATATGAAGGGAATGGAACAGAGGAACAGAATATAACAATCTATCCTTCACTGGACTATGCTGATATAAGCAAAAAAACAGTTCCAATGAGACTGGGCCTGAGAAATGTTTCTTATATCACGCTGGGAGGCAATGGAACCGGGGATGCTGTTTTATCCACAGATGTTTCGGGGAGTATGAATGATTGTGGTGAATATATGGAACCATATATATGTCATTATAGATGTGTTTTTGGTGGTTCTAAATCATGTGAAGTTTCAGATCCAGCAGATTGCACAGACAATGTATGCGGTGGGTTTTGTATTATTTCTTATAATCATTATTTAGAGTGTAACAGAACGAAACTTGAAATTGCACAAGAAGCAAACAAAGAATTTATTGATATTGTACTGAATGAAAGCATTCCTGGAAACAGGGTTGGACTTAACTCCTATTCAAGCAGCATTCAAACTTCAGAATCTCTCAATAATGATGCAGAATACCTTAAATCAAAGGTGGATGAATACACTGCTTATGGATCCACATGCATCTGCTGCGGGATAGAAGATGGCATAAACACATTGTCTGACCAGAGCGATGAAACAAGAAGGAAAACAATAGTTATAATGACTGATGGAGAAGCAAATATCAGATGTTATACAGCAAGCACAGACCTTAATGGTGACAGCGTTGTTACTGCAAAGGATGATACCATCCAGTCGGCATGCAATGCATATAATGATTATAATATAACTGTTTACACAATAGGGTTTGGTTTGTCTGAAGATGAAATAGACAATGAAACACTGTATCTTACAGCACAATGCGGGCATGGTGAATATTATTTTAGCAATGCGAGCGAGCTTGCAAACACCTTCAGGCAGATTGCAACTGATTTTGTGAACGGAAGTTATGTGGCACAAACCATTGAGATGGAAGGGAATTTAACAGCAATCAATACGCTGTACCCTGATTCATATATAGAGTTTAACTATACATCAGAGATTGAACCCCCACAGTATGGCCAGATAATATTCAGACTTGAATCAGCAAATCTTGGTAATTTCAGCGGTACTGATATTATAACCGATAATACAACAGGCACAAAGGAAGGCTGGTTTTATATACCTGAGAATGTAGAGATTGTTGATATAAAGATAACTTCATACTCATCCCAGTACTGGACAGACAGGCTTTATATTAAAAATGAAAGTGCACCAAACTGGACAAATATTTACTGGCTTTCTGATTATGATTCAAATTACACAAATCTTGGTGACCCGTATACTATTAACATACCAGTAGAATATATTGGTACAGGGGAAAACAATTCAATTAAAATTGGAACAGGAACAGGTCCAGATAATGCAACAGGAGCATCTCCTGATGACAGGGTTATATATACCATAAGAATATCAGGCATAAATCTTGAGGGATACAGCAACGTTTTTTCAAGAGCTAAAGGCAGCAGGATAAGGGTTTATTATGATATAGATGGGGATAACATATCTGATAACTATGAAATTATTGCATATGGTTTTGATCCTGATGATATTTTTGACCCATCAAATGATTCAATTGATGATGCGTTTATGAGACTGATGGATGATATGAATTTCCTTTTTGATGCTAATCCGGATGGCTATGGTAACGGGACATTAGAAAATCCATATGATGGTTTGAATGAAACAAACCCCATAGACCTGCAGATTGCATCAGATATAAAAATTGAATCAGGTTATATACCGGATGTTCCATCTCTCTGGGATCCTGTAAGGCTTGAGATAAATGTATGGATATAGTTAGTGATAAAATGAAGGCTCAGGTATATTCATTAATGGTGGCACTGATTACCATTCCTTTAGTCCTATTTATAGTTTATTATATTTCTGTATCATCAACCATCGGATCTGGTGCTATGGAAATGATTATAGCTGATCAGCAGTACCATGTTGCCAAAAATATAGAGGACGATTTTGAAAAGGCTGTAAAAACAGCGGGCAGAAGAGGTCTTTTGGCTATGGTTGACAATATAATTGTTAATGGGCAGTATATAGAAGATGCAAAAGGAGTTTTAAAGGACCTTGTTCTGAATGGAACCCTGAATGGAAACACAAGTTCATTAATGGAAAATAATACAATGGGTGAATGGAAAAATAAAATTCTGAATATAAGCACAGGATTTTATACAAACCTGAATTATACTGAACCTGTTATTGAGAATTATGATGGCTTTAATATAAGATTCAGAATGAACATAACAATAAATGTTTCTGATAACCTTAACATATCCAGAATAGATAAAACAATTGAAAAAAATATTCTTGTTTCTGTTCTGGGGCTGGAAGATCCTGTTTTTTCCCTGAACACCGGAGGGCTGGCACCAAGAAGTATAAAGAAATATCCGTTTTCATATTATGCAATGAATATCCCGGGTTTTTTGGGTTCTGGAAATTGTTCAGGAAATGTAACACTTAATGAAAGCAATCCTGGCAGCACAAGAATTCTGGTTGTAAACAATGCAACATCCATATCAGATGCGGTTCTGCAAAGCTTTGGAGGCGTTATTGTGGAAAATGCCGAGAATCTGAGCCAGAGGGCTGTTGCTTGTTTTGTTTCGGGTGCTTCCGGTGCAACCCAAACATTAAGGGAAGGTTTATATGTGCATATTGATAGCATTTCAGTTTCTGTCTGGTCTTTACCTGTTATAACAGGGATAGACAATGAGTATTATTATCCTGGCAATGGACCTGATTTCCTTCAGAGAATTGAAGGTAATTTAAGCGAATCAGCAGAAGGTTTGAATGGTCTGGAATCATTTGTTTTTGAAGAATATGGAATACCCAGCAAACCAGCGCAGACAAGGGTTGATTATATGTTCTTCCAGAATCAGACATATACTGCATGCAGAAAAGTAAGATGGATACATGAAACCTGGTTCAGAATACAGCAAGATGATGTTTCTGATTATAATTTAACAGGACTGGATTATGGGGTTTGTTAAATTTATTAATAAAAAATACAATTAAACCCTATGGGAAAAAGAATTGGTTTTTTTCTCTTTTTAACCCTGCTGCTTTTAATTCAGCAGGTTGGTGCTGATGACTGGCCAATGTATCATCATGATCCAGGGCATACAGGCTATACCAATTCTTCTATATCACCGCCATTTGTAAAGATTTGGGAGCATTATTTTGAGAAACCCGTAGCAGCACAATCTATTGTATCAGGAAATGTCCTTTATGTTAATGATATGGAAAAATTATACGCTATAAATAAGTTTACAGGAACTGAATTATGGCATTTTAGTATTCCTAATGCAGAATATATTAAGAGTACACCGGCTTTTTATAATAACAGATTATTTTTTGGTGTTAATAATTTAGGTTTGATTGCTGCTGTTGATGATAATGGTAATTATCTTTGGGAGTATACTCTGTCAGATTTTCCTATTTCAATTCTTTCACCGATTATTACTAATAATTTAGTTTATATAAATTCTAATTTTGGTTTATATTCTTTAAATCCTCTAGACGGGTCAATTGTTTGGTTTAAGGGTTTAGGTGGACGTGTTTCCAGTCCGGCTTATGAAAACAATAAAGTTTTTGTAACTGTAAATAATAAAATATTAGCTTTAGATGCTAATACTGGTGTAATATTGTGGGAGTTTAATGCCAGTAGTAATTGTTTTTATCCTTCTGTTTCAGATGGAATAACTTTTATTCCTTGTGATAATGATCTTATTGCATTAGATACAAAAAATGGATTACCATTATGGATTTGGAACCATAAATTTTATGAAAAAGGTTTAATTAAACCTGCAATAACAAATAAAAAAATATTTATTTTTGATTCTGGTTTTGTTTATGCATTTGATAAATTTACAGGTGACATGATTTGGAAATACAAAACAAAAGGCAAAACTGCTTTATCTTCTTTAATTACATCGAATGGTTTAGTATTTATAATAACAGGTGATTTTAATTTTGAATCTTTACCCCCACCATATATTACATTAAATAATGTTATACTTTATGTTTTAGATGAAAACACAGGAAAAAATATATGGAAAAACAATATAAATGCTTTTCCAACTGAGATGTCAATTTCTAATGACCTATTATTTATTAATATTCTAACTACATCACTTTATGATAATGTATACAGAATTGATGTACCTTATGGTTCGGGTATTATTTATGCTTACCAATCCGTTCCTGAATCAAAATTAAAAATTTTGGCTGTGCCTTTGTTATGGGAAAGCAGGCAGGAGCTTTTTGACAGCATAGTTGATGAGCAGGTTAATTTTTTTGTGAATGATGTTATGCTTAAGGACTGTCCTGAGAAGGTTTCAGTTGAAAAACTGGATGTTAAGACGCAAAACTACAGGGATTTTAATTGCGGTTCGTTTTTTATGCCAAGCACAGAACTTATTAGAAATTTTGTAAGAGGCCTTGGTATAAATCCTGCTGAATATGATGTTATAATGGGTGTTGCTGAATATTCTCCATGCGCTCCTGTTATGGGAGGAAGCAACAGAAATGATATAATATGGTTTGCAAAGACAGATGAAAAAAGCATCATGGCGCATGAAATGGGGCATATTTATGGCTTGTCAGATGAGTATTGCAGCAACCAGGCAGGGTCTTTAATGTGCGGCTGCAATGATGGATGCAGCAAACTACTTTACTGCCCCAAGGATATAAATTATCTTGATGTTAATCTGGGCTGTGATCCCAAGCTTGATAGCTGCTGCTTTGAAGAATGCCCGCCATTTAAATATCCCTATGTATGCTGCTATGGAAATATCAATTCAAGGGGTGGGAGGGCTACGATGTCTTATGCAGATGCCCCTGGCCCAAGAGGATATGATGAACACAGCAGGGCGCATCTCAATACAATCCCTGACTTAAGATGTGATGGTATAAGCAGATACTCCCAGACAGTGATAGATGCTGGTTTTACTGTTTACAAAAATGGTACTGTTAGTGATGAGTATGCAATACTTTCCCAGGGAAGGCCAACAGGCTATTACAGAGGGGGCGGCTACAGATTTGAGATACT
Source organism: Candidatus Aenigmatarchaeota archaeon (assembly GCA_017609225.1). Classification (GTDB taxonomy): domain Archaea; phylum Aenigmatarchaeota; class Aenigmatarchaeia; order QMZP01; family QMZP01; genus JAFCEK01. Next base: position 9,248 of record JAFCEK010000030.1, read on the forward strand.
GGATAGCAATAACACTGTTCTTATTAATGAATCAGTATATGCATCCTTTCAATACAATGGACCTGTGTTTTTTGGTGTGAACTATTCAAACATAAGCTATGAAGCTGTCTCCATTAATTTCAGGGTGCCATATGATGCCAGCATGCATGAAATCAGGATTTATTCCAATGAAACTATGTTTTCAAAGGAACTGAATTTTTGCAATAATGATTCATTCTGCAATAACACAGAAACATATTTAACATGCCCTAATGACTGTCCCCTGAATGAAACTGACAAAATATGCATAAATAGAAACGATGGTGTTTGCGACCCGGATTGCATGGCCGGCGTTGATGATCCGGATTGTTATATGGCATGGCTTGAGAAACTTGAGAAAAGAATAGAGCATCTTGAACAGGAGAATGAACAGCTTAGAAACAACATAACAGCCCTTTGGGAGGACGATGCTGCAAAATGGAATGCTATAGATATTGTTAAAAATGCGGTATGTTTTTTGTTTGGCTATTTTGGACTGACAAACCCCTTCTGGCAGTGCACAGAAACAGTTGCATGCTATTCCTATAATGACTGCGGAGCAGACGGTTTTGTTGGTGATTTGTACTGCATGGATGGAGATGTTTACAGGGATTACAGAACATATGTATGCAACAGCCCAGGAACTCCGGATTCTTTCTGCTCTTTTGATGATATTCCAAATATTATCCAGGATTGTACCAAAATGTGCATGGATGGTGTCTGTGTTGATTGCATAACAGATGCTGACTGTCCTGAAAACCATAGCTGTTCAAATAACAAATGCATATACACCGGTGGTCAGAGGGTTATATTCAGAACAAATGCTGTTAACGGGAATTATGGATTTAATACATGGATTGCCTATGATGTGAATGGTGATGGCAGGCTGGACGGAAGACATGCCGGCTCTTCAAAGGCAATGAGCAAGCCCTGCCCGGACTGCCTGCTAACCGATTATTTTGGAAACTGCCTGGTTATGCATGATGGCTATCCAATG
>JAFCEK010000031.1 GCA_017609225.1 Candidatus Aenigmatarchaeota archaeon
TTCAATGTTTCCGGCCTGGAATCACCCAATTTCACAGTTGAATTCAGCCCGGGAAACATATCAACCCTCGGACCGGATAAAAACACAACCATAACAGTCAATGTTACGGTTATTAATGGAAAGACACCAGGAGTATTTAACGGAACAGTGAACATATCTTCATATAATGATGGGTTTAAGATTCTGAACATAAGCATAACAGTCCCGGAAAACAGAACATGGAACATGAGCCCCTACAGCTGCACAAGGGCTGAAACCCCGGATGAAGGCGTGGTATGCAATATTACTGTAACAAATTACGGCAATATATTCATAGATTTCAATATAACTCCTGCAGAGGCCAACTACACGAGCATTAATGAAACAAACTTCACGGTTGCTGCAAACAGCTCATATATATTTTCTGTGCTTTACAATGTCAGCAATGTTACAAAGAATTTCTATAACAGCACTTATACAATAGATGCCTTACAGAATGCAACACCAGACAATTTAACCTTTGATATTTTCCTGATACCTTTTGTGGTTCCTATAATAGATATAACAGTAACACCGAACACAACAGAGCAAACAGATCATGTGGAAATATATGCAAACATAACAGACAGATCGCAGACAGGCATAAACTGGACAAACATCACTATAACAATGCCCAATGGAACAAACCATTCATTTTCTATGGCAAAGATAAATGAAAGCGGCAACTTCAGCCGGTGGTATTTGAGATATCCTGACAATATAACAGGAACAGGGAATACATCATTAAGAGGCATTTACAATGTAACAGTATATGCACAGGACAATGTAGGTGCAAATGCATCTGAAAATTCCTCATTCAAGATTTATGCGGATGTTGAAATATCACTCTACACACTAACCAACAAATACTACAGAGGGGATGAAGGAAGAATCTATTATAAAATAAATGATGCAAACAACGTAAATCTTCAGGGAGCGAATGTAACACTAAGCGTAATAGACTCAACCAATAATATTACATTTACCCAGACATCATTGACGGATGAAAACGGTGTTATATCGCCAATGCCAAGATTTGATATAACATCTGATGCTGCTGTGGGAACATATTATGTAACAGCTGTTTCAACCTACAATGATACAATTGCCGACTATATTGTTACGAATGAAACCAACTCAAGCTTTACTGTTTACTCAAGGGCAACAGGAGGCATAGCAGTTGATGTGGATACCCAGGTTGTCTGGTATCCAAACAACACAATGACATTCATAATAACAGTTTTTGATGCAAATTCCTATAATCCCATAGACCCTGACAACATGAGCATGGTTGTTTATACAGGTTCACCCCTTTTGCAGAATATTTACCTTCAGAGCAATCTTTCAGATACAAGAATGCAGAGAATAAATACCACCAATGTCAGCGGGCAGAATGAAAGCACAGGACCTTATTATGTTCTGAGCTATGTAATGCCTGATACCACAGCATCAGGAAACTACTGGGTAAGGGTTGAAGCAGAAAAAGACGATTTTTATACTGTCCAGTGGGAGCAGTTCTGGGTAACCAGGGGAGGACCATATGATGTAATGATAACACTGCTGGAAGAGGAGGTCTACCAGTCAGATTATCTTGATTTCCAGCTGACAATAGTTAATATGGGTGATGTTTCCCAGGATGTTACAGTTGAATACTGGGTTTCATCCTCATCCAGCAATGAAACATGGTGGTATTACAATGAAAGCATATTAACACCTGCAGTTGCAAATACAACTCTCCTAAGAAGCGCATATATATATTCTTCCCAGCCGCTTGGGTTTTACACGCTTAATGCCAAGGTAACATATGATACTGTACTCCAGCCGGCATCTTCATCATCCTCATTTCAGGTAATACAGACACCTCCAACAGCACCTCCAAGCATACCTTCAGGCGCCGCTCCAGGCGGCGCGGCAGCCCCTGCCCCAACACCCACTTCAAATTTATCAATAAAAGAATATCCAAAAGAGATAAATCTTGTCAGGGGCTGGGAAGACATAAGGAGCGTAAAAGTAAAAAACACAGGAGAAACAGCGCTAACAATAAATTTCACGCTGGTTGGCCTGCCGTCGCCATGGTTTGAAATTGAACCATTGACAGCAGAAAATGTAAATCCTGGAAATGAAACCGTTTTCATCATAAAATTCAATATACCAAAGAATGCAATAACTGCAAACTACACATTTGAAATAATAGCATCTTCAGGCAGTATTGGAGACAGCAGAACAATCAAGCTTACAATATTCAAGTCGCAGGAAGAACTAATAAGAACCGAAATAGACAAAACAAGAGAAAATTATGATAAGCTTAAATTAGATATAGAACTTGCTGACAGTTATGGAAAGGAAGTCAGCAATGTAAAGGAGCTTCTTGTCCAGATAAGGGATTATATAGAGAAGGCAGAGGCAGGGCTTGCAAATGAAACATATACTGCTGCGCTGGAAAATATAGAAGCTGCAAATTCCCTTATAAAAAGGGCACAGACACTTCTTTCGGAGGCAAAGTTCAAGGTTGAACTTAAGGGAGGCATACCTTTCTGGCATATTGTCTTTATTGTTGTAGTGCTCGCGGCAGTGAATGTTTCTGTGATTCTCTGGAGAGTAAAGAAATACAGGACAATTGAAATAAAAGAGCAGATGACAAGAATAAAGAATATTGTAACCCATCTTAAAAAGGAGACAGTAAAGGAAAAGGCAAAGGATATCGAAAAGGAAAAAATGAAAAAGGTGCTGGAACTGCTTGAAAGGGAAAGAAAAGAGGGAATAATAAGCGAAAAGACATACAATGAACTGAAAAAGAAAACAGAGGAAAAATTAAAAAAGATGGAATGACTAATGCATTTCAAATGAGCATATACTGACCATGAATGAACATCCAATCATATATTGGGATATGTTATGTGAATAAACATAAGAAATCCTATATTCAGAGCAGGAAGCACAGCCCATGTTATCAGGAATATAAGTTCTGATATTCCAAGACCCATGACAGCCCCCCCAATCATGTTCATTACGCCAAGTACCGCAAGCATCATGAGAGGCGCAGCTACAAGAAGGGCAGTGTATATGTCTGCATATGTTGAAAGTGTTTTGAGATATTTTTCCCTCTTTATCTTGTAATCAAACAATGCCTTTTCAGCCATTTCATTCAGGTACCCGACAAGATTCCCCCCCTTTTCAATTGTTGAGGACATGCCTGTTAAAACCTCCCTGAAGGCATCGGATGGCGTTTTTTTGGCAACATCATTTATAGCATTTACAGAGCTCATGCCGAATGTTTTTATGTTTCTGACTATCTGACCTGCCTGGTCTGATATTGCTCCATATTCCTTGAAATCAGTAAGAAGCTCAAATACAAATTCCGGCGGAATGCCTGAAGATGCTATGGCGTTTATATGGGCTAATGCAAATGGAAGATTTGTTTCTATTGAATTCCTTATATTGTTTGCCTTCTGGATAGGATAAAGATAAAACAAAAGAAAAACAAAAGAAGCAACAAGCAGAGGAACAAAAACCAGAAGATAAACAAAAAAGACAATATCCAGCATAAGAAGTATGCCCAGCACAAAAACAGCCATTAATGACAGCACATATGCCAGGAAGGAACTCATAAAAATTATGCAAACCCATGCCTTCAGCAAAATGCGTATATTTGCGCTTATAAGATGTGGTTTCAGCCCCTGAAAATCCTTCATAAATCTGCCGGTAATTTTTCCAAAAAACAAAACAGACAGATTCTTGTAGTACTTGGGGAATTTCATATTTTAATATTTGTTTTGGGAATTAAAAAAGCAGGCATGCCTCTGCTGTGCTATCTTTTCTTTCTTCTGACAATGTTTCTGTGCCTTGCGCATGCAGGACATGCATATATCTTGTTCTGCATCATTGTCAGACCTCTTCTTAATGCACCCCCGCCACGACCTCTCAGCATAGGGTCATTTATTCTCATTCCCTTCACAACAGAAAATGTTTTGTATTTTGGAACACTTCTGCCGCAAAAGCCGCATCTGACAGTTGATTCCCTGCCTCTTGTTTTTGTGTGGCCCCATCCTCTCTTGTAAAATTTTTTTGCCATAAAACCCCTTTGATATTAAAACTCTTAAATTATTAAGCCTTGTGCTCCTTGTGGATGATTCTGAGCTGCTTTGATTTGCATTTCCTGCATTTAACCTTTCCAGCCCTAACCTTAATCAAATCCCCCTTGATTTTTGCTCCGCATTTCATGCAGACAAAAACCCTGTGGAACATCCTTTTCTCTGCTTCGGGAAATCTCTGCTTGGGCATAATATCTGTAAATTATGCACGGAATTCTTTATAAATGTATTTCGGTAAAGCAGAGGCCGGGAATCTCAGGGCATGCACCTGTTGCAGTCAATGGTGGCAGCTTTTTGAACCCGGGTACGCAGCTCTGCAGGCTGCTGCCTAACCACTCGGCCACCTCTGCATTTTGCAATACATTAATATTGTTTCTTGGCAAAAAGTATATATAACACTTTTGATGCACGAGGCAACATTATATATATGTTTAATAACATTCAATAGGTTATATGCTGGAAAAAATCAGGGGCAAAAGAAATACGGAATATTTCTTTTATGGAGGAAAAGGTGGTGTTGGAAAAACAAGCATAGCTGCAGCTTCAGCGCTCTGGTTTTCCAGCAAAGGAAAGAAGGTGCTGATAATATCCACAGACCCTGCGCACTCGCTTTCTGACTCATTTGAAACAAAAATCGGGGGAGAGATAAAGCAGTTAAAGAAAAACCTGTTTGCAGTGGAGATAGACCCAAAAAAGGCAATGGAGGAATACAAGGAAAAAATTGCACCCCATCTTGAAAAAATGGAATATCTGAAAGGGCTTGGACTGGAGGATACATTTGATATAGCCGGCATGACCCCGGGTATTGATGAAATAGCTGCCTTTGACAAATTCCTTCAGTATATGCAGTCAGAAGACTATGATATCATAATATTTGATACAGCCCCTACGGGCCATACACTGAGGTTTCTCTCACTGCCTGATGTTCTTGATTCCTGGGTAGGAAAACTGATAATGATAAGGATGAAATTTTCAGGCATTGCAAACATTGTTAAGAAAATACTGCCGTTCTCGGAAGAAGAGGAAAAGCCGGGTATTGATACAGAGCAGCTGGACAAAATGAAGGAGAGAATAGAGACAGCAAAGCAGATATTAACCAATCCAATCAAAACACATTACAACATGGTTATGATTCCCGAGGAGATGAGTATATTCGAATCGGAAAGGGCAATAAAAACACTCAAGGAGTACGGAATACCTGTATATTCAGTCATTGTAAACCAGCTGATACCGCCCAATGATAAATGTGATTTCTGCAAAGAGAAAAGGAAACTGCAGCAGGAAAGAATGAAAAGCATAAAGAAAAAATTCAGCAAGCTAAGGCTTCTTGAACTCCCAATGCTCAGGGAGGAGGTAAAGGGCTTCAAGGCACTGGAAAAGGTAGGAAAGCTGCTTTACAAGCCATAAGTGCTAATAACCCATTTTTATCAGAAATCCCATCACTCCAAACAAAAGCAGGCCAAGGATTATCAGAACAATCCATACCGAGTTAACACATTCATCCACAAGGCCATTGCAGTCATCATCCAGACCATTGTTGCATATCTCTACAGGTTCTGGCTGGACACCGCCCTCGCAATCCCCCCAGACACCATTCATGCAGTGCCTTACTGCACCTTTACATATGCCTATTTCAGGGCATGGCCTTGTTTCATTCCCCTCACAGAACTGGGCATTTGCACTGAGAGGAAAAGCTGCTGCTAATAAAAGCACTAGTACAGGAATGCATAAAATAGTCCTCATAACCTTTAATTATTAATTTAATTATAATATATGGTTTCTCTAAAAAACAAGAAGATACCAGAGTCAGGGGAAGTAAAGTTTGCAATAAAGGAAATACTGAAAAAAAGAAGTTTCAGCTCCCAGGAAGAGCTTTCCAGAGAGGTCAGAAAAAAATTAAGGAGTGTGGAAAGCAAATACTCCATAACAGGAAAAAGAATAAGACAGCTCGCCCTGGAAATACCTGTCAGAATTCATGTCCATACAAGGAAGGGTAAGATACCCGGGAGATGCCCATGCTGCGGCCACAGGATTAAAAAAATATATTCAAAGAACCTGTATGGCAGGAAAATACTGTTCAGACTTAAATGCCAAAGATGCAGCTATACTGGAACAGAAGGCAAATGGGCGCCAAAGAGATATGAGTTTTACTTCAGGTAGTGCATATCCAGTAACATACACTAAAGCATTTAAATCTGATATCCAATATAGATTTTATGGAATGGAAGTATCTGATGCTGGGGCTTGCAGCATTTCTGATTTTAATGCCCTCTGTAACAAGCGGGTTTGAGGAGCCAATAGAACTCAGCGTTGAGGATGAGTATGCCAAAACAGACTTGTATGATCTGGCAACTTTCTGGATAAATGCAACAAACAGAATGGATTTCAGAAGCGATTTCATTATCACAATATCAGGGCTCCACAGCGAATGGGCTGTCCCTGGGGTTTTTCTTATAAGCCTTGACAGAAATGAAGAAACCAGAATTCCAGTCAGGTTTTATCCAATAGGGGATGACTACGGGCTTTTTGAATATGATATTATATTTTCTCCTGCACAGTTCCCGGAACTTAACAGAAGCCAGAAAGTAAAACTGGATGTGATACCGCCTGTAATTATAAACAAAATAGATTTGCAGATTTCAGAGCCCCAGCTTATTGCTGGCATAGAGATTGATTCAAGAAGAAGGCAGAGCATAGGCATAATACTCGAGCTTAAAGACAGCAAAGGCAGCATAATATCCACAGATTCTTTATACCAGGAAGCAGAGGGCATAGAGCAAATAAATGCCAGCCTTTCAATTCCTGAAATCATGCCTGCAGGAAACTATACCCTGTTTGTTTCCATAGAAGGCAAAAATATATCTGCATCCAGGACATTTGAGGTGGAGCCTGTCCATGACATTGTAACAACAACAGAGAGAAGGGTGACGCTGCTGGGGGAAGAGATTGTCGTTAATGTATACAATAATGGAAATATTGCGGAAAAGGATTATGTTGTTTACCAGTCAAGCCCTCCGGGATTTTTAACAGCATTTGCCACAAACCCCGAGAGCTGCACCCAGGACACAAAGGATGGGGGAACGGTGTGCAGGTATGTTATTGATGAGATAAAGCCGGGAATGAGCGCACAGGTTTCATACAGCATTCTTTACTGGCCAACACTTGCACAGTATGGGATTGGCATACTGATTATAGCAATAATGATAGCATTTACATTCATAAGCATAACAAAACCAAAAATAACCAAGAAATATTCAAAGAAAGGCAAGGGAAGCTACAATATAATACTTGAGATAAGAAACAACTCCCTGAAAAGCCTTGATAATGTCATAATGAGGGATTGGGTATCCCCGCTTGCAAATTTTGTTCATGAGGAGTCTGCTGCCATAAAACCGATTTTAAGGAAATCTGATGCAGGCACAGAACTTATATGGAAACTGGGAAGCATAGGACCAAAAGAGGTAAGGTATATCACATACAAAATAAAAACAGCATTCATCGGCTCACTGAAAATGCCCAGGGCATATGCAAGGTTTGTAACATCAAAAGGAAAAAGAGCAAGGGTTTACTCCCGTCACATAGTGCTGAAATAAAAACCTGTTTGCTATTTTTGGGATTGTTGTTCATGCTCAACCACAACAGTTCTTTTTGAGCTTATAACTGCAAGAATCACAACCAGAACAGCCCCTACACCAATCATAATCCATCCCTTGTCGTTGCCAAACGCAAGGAACAAAACACCTGCAACTATCAGTATTGCCCCGGGTGTTTGTATCAGTATGCTGACTGCCAAGCTATCACCAATAATAGATTATTTGTCAAACACATTAAAATATATTTCTTTGCTGTCATGAAAAATAAAAAATCCGGAGAGAGGGATTCCCATTTCCCAGTTTGGTTTTTGAACCCTCGACCTATCGGTCTATAGCTTTCATCTTTTGAAAAATCAAAAGACCGAATACAGCCGATCGCTCTAACCGCTGAGCTATCTCCGGATAAGTATATTTAACATATAATATATATTAATTTCTTTCTTAATCCACAGCCAGAAGCTTTCTGAACAGAAGATTTGAGCCAAGTATTATAAAGAAATACCACCAGAACCAGCCAAGGTTCGAGCCGATAAAGGGCAGCGTAAACGGAGAAAGCACTGTTATGTCATGATATTGTGTTGAAAAAACATAAAGGAACAGTGCAAAAACAATAAAGCTTGCAAACATGTGCTTCATGTTCTGCCTGAACTGCGACTGCTGTGCCTTCAGCATTTCATCCATATATTTTTTAGCCTCTGCATCATTGCCTGATTTCTGTGCCTGACTCATCCTGCTTCTTAACTCTTCCATGCTTTTTTTGAGTGCCCTTATTTCATTCGGGTTTGTCAAAACCCTGTAAAGAAAAGCTGTTATGAAAGCAAGACTCACAGACCAGATAAAAACTTCCTGATACAGCAGCAACATACAAACACCATATCTCCGATAGCCTGTTTATCTCTTGTCAAGGCAGATATATAAACTATAAGGAATGTTTGATTTAATGTTCTATAAATCTTCTTATTGCAGGATGCATATCCTCCATATGCTGCATTGCAATCTCTTCATACAGGTTATACACTATCATAACAGACAGCAGAATACCTGTTCCTGTACCCAATGCACCAGTGAAATCAGCATATGCTGCCAAAGCACCAACTGCTGCCCCACCAATAATAGTAAGAGCCGGTATGTATCTTCCCAGAACCCTTTCTATAATCCTTATATCCCTTCTGTATCCGGGTATCTGCATGCCTGTGGACTGTATCTGCTCTGCTACTGATTTTGGGTCCATTCCAGATGTATTCATCCAGAAGATAGAAAATACCATTGAACCACCAACAAGGAAAAGCGTATAGAATAAAATCCTCAGCAGATCAGTTGCCTGTACACCAACAAGTGATGTTATACCTGTGGCTGCAAGCATCAAAAACCATCCTATGCCTCCAATAAACGCGAAAATAAGAACAATCTTCCCCGCAGACCTTTTTGTTATATATGCTATAAACGCACCAAACAGTGCAAAAACACCTGCAGCTATCATTATCTGGGCTATAACAAGACCACCTGCAGATGCTATGCTTGGCGGTATAAGATAGTAAACAAGACCTCCGGTTACCTGGCCATTTGCATCAAATGTACCCAGCCAGGAAGAACCCTGCTGGTAAAGCATCCTTGCCATCAGCTGAACGTTTGCGAGGAGGGCAGCAGTAAGTATAACAGGTATGTTTGATGTATAGAAAAATCTAAGAGGCCATCTCCTCCCAAACCCTCTTATAGAGCCAAATGCCAGCGGAATTTCAACCTTTATTGCCTGTGCATAAACAACAAGAAAGAAAACAAGCAGGGTTGCAATAACAGGAAGCATTGAAACAAACGCCTGAATAAACTCTGTTTCCATAACAGCTGTTATGGCAAATGGTATTGCACCGCTTGGTGGATTGCCAAGACCAGGCAGAACACCGTCTGATGTCAGCGGATTGAACATTCTTATAATAATGGTTTTGCTTACGCCTGCAACAATAAACAGTCCCACACCTGAGCCAAATCCCCATTTTGATATAATTTCATCCATGAATATCACAAGTATACCACCCATTGCAAGCTGTAACACTACTATCCAGAACAGGGCAGGAGCCGCTGCTGGAACAGCCCCCATCTGAACAAACACTATTGCCTCAAAAAATGAAAAAAGTATTGCAAGAAACTTCTGGGTTCCCTGGAACATGGTTCTTCCTTCATCTGTTCTAACATCCCATGGTATAAGTTTTGAGCCTACAAGCATCTGGAGTATAATGGATGATGTGACTATAGGCCCTATGCCAAGGGTCATAAGTGACCCAAAACTTGAACCAAGCAGAATCTGAAGGATTTCGAACTGCTCAAATGTTGATTTGCCTATACCATAAACCGTTATCTGTGTCATTAAAAAATAAAGAACAATAATAAGACCCGTCCATTTCATCTTTGCCTTAAAGGTAAGCCTGGTTATGGGATCTGTAATTCCAGGC